>NZ_JBWGQW010000065.1:0-6773 GCF_056332225.1 Thermus sp.
GCCTTCTAGGGTTGGGGTGAGGACCTCCAGGTAGTCCCAGAGCTCATAGAGTTCCCGGAGGGCCTTTCGGTAGAGGAGGCGGGTGAGCTTGTTGTCCCTGCGCATGGCGTGCAAGACTCCCACGGCCTCGGGGAGGGCAAAGGCGCTTGCGGCGTGGGCTTGGGCCTGGGAGAAGGCCTCCCGGGCCAGGTCAGAAAGGTCCTCTTGGAGAAGGACTTTGAGAAGGCCGCTTGTTTCCAGGAAGAGCCTCAACGCCTTTGCTCCTGAAGGTAGGCGAGGCTGGACTTACCGGGTTTGGGCACTACCGGCTCTGGAAGGGGAGGCTTCCCCTTTTTGCGGGGCGGGGTGATGAGGAAGGGGGCCTCTTCCTTGGGCTTGGGCCTCGTGCCTCGGGGCATGACCTTAGTGTACCCGGGCCGATGTGCCCGGCCAAGGTGGCCGGGCAAGGCGGACAAAAGCCTTGAGGAAGGCTTCGGGCCCCTTTGCCCTGGGCTTCGCCTGGGGGAGGGGAGCGCCAGGTTAGGGCCGTTTGGGAGAAGTGCCGGGTAAAATCCCGTGTCGCCTTTCCTTGCCCCCGTGGAGCCCCTGCCACCCTTGGAGAAAGGGGAGGAGGAAGAGCCTAAAGAAAGGCAGAGAATGCCCCTTGTTTTGGGATTCATGGGAAGATTTTTGACTTGGCAAGTGTCGGGTGAAGTGTCGGGTTAGCCCGACACTCGGGTTTGCGTCCTGGAGGGCAAAAGTGGCCCAAGTGTCGGGTTTGTCGGGTAAGTGTCGGGTGGGTTTTAGGTGGCTTTTGTGCCGTTCTAGACGGCAAAAACTCAAAGAAGTGTCGGGTAAAGTGGCATGTCGCCTCTTTATATGCCCGGAGTGTTCCCCCCTCCCCTTCCCCCCTCCTCCTTTGGGGGGCGGCTTCACCGGGGGGAAGCCTCAAAAGGGGGCAAAGCGGCCTTTACCCCTAGGGCAAGCCTCTCCTACCCTGGGGGCATGGAGGCTTGGGGGGAGTACCGAGAGGAGGGTGGGGCCCCTCGGGGGGTAGTCCCTACCCTCTTCCGAGAGGAGGCCTCCTAGGGTTAGGGGAGGAGGACCTTGGAGCTTACTGAACGGCAAAGGCAACTCCTTGACTACCTGGCCCGGGCCGGGGAGGCCCGCCTCTCTGAGGCCGCCCAGGCTCTGGGGGCAGGGGAGGCGGGGCTCAAGGACCTCCTTACCCGCCTAAAGGCCAGGGGCCTGGTGGAAAGCACCTCGAGGCGTACCTGGAGGCTCACGGGGGAGGGGCTTAGGGCCCTCAAGGGCTTTGGGAAGAAGGCTTCCTCCCTCGGGGCCCTTCCCGCATGGACTTCTCTCCTTACCCTCTTGCCCACCCCCGAGTACCGGGCCCTCTTGCGCCTCACCCTAGCCGTGGCTTACCTGAGGCAGAAGGCCCCCTCCCTGGGCCCCATGCCTTGGCTAGGGGCTTACGGCCCTCCCGGTACGGGCAAGAGCACCGTGGGGGAGGTGGCCCTGGCCCTGGTGGGAGGGCGCTTCTTTGATGTGCGGGCCATGACCCCGGGAGAGGCCCTGGGGAGGAGGCGGCAGACCTCGGGAGGGGGCTGGGAGGTAGAGCCCCCTGCTACCCTTCAGGGGCCCATCACCGTCCTGGATGAGCTTGGGGAAGCCCCCCCTGAGCTTCAGAGGGCCCTCTTTGCCCTGGTCAACGACCGCCCCACGGTGCGCATAGAGGGGCAGGAGCTTCCCCACCGCGCCGCCATCTACGCCACTTGGAACCCCGAGGCCCGGGAGGTGCCCCTCCCCGAGGGGGCCAAGAGGCGGGGCCTCCTCCTCAACACCGCCCCCTACGCCCGCACCCTGCACAAGGCCTTCCTGCGGGAGGGGGTAGGGGAGAGGGTACGGGAGTTTCTAGAGGCCGCCCCCACCCCCTGGATAGACCTTGCCGCTTTGCCTTCCCCTTCCCTCGAGGGCATAGACCCTGGGCCCCTCCGAGAGGCCCTTTATGGCCTTTTGACCCCGAGGGGTAAGGGGGAAGTACCCCTAGGCGCTTTGAGGCCCCTTTCCGTGGCTTATAAGGCCCTCTTCTTCCCAGAGAACGAGGCGGCCCTAGTGGAGGCCGCCTATGATATGGCCCTCCTCCTGGCCTCTCGCCCTGGGCTCCTCTTGCCCGGGTGGGAGAAGACCATGCACGCCTTGCGGAAGGACCTCCCCCTGGAGGAGCCCTCTCCTCCCGAGGGGGAAAGGGGCTACCGGGGGCGCATGGAGGAGAGGGGAAGGAGGAAGCGCCTTTCGGCCCGCATCAACCGGCTTCTAAAGGAGCTTTACCGCTACCGGGCCCTTACCCGCGAGGAGGAGGAGGCCCGTGCCGAGCTTCGGGGCAGGGCGGAAGTCCTCCTGGAGGAGCTTGACCGGGAGGGCACTCCCCTAGAGGCCCTGGAGAAGGACGGGGAGGCCCTTTCGCGGGACATGGAGGACCTTCTTGGGCGGGTGAGGCACCGCCTGGAGGAGGGGAGGGCCCGCCTCCTGGAGGAGGCCAAAGCCCTAAAGGCCCAGGCCCAGGAGGCCTATAACCTGGCCCAGCGCCTCAGGTCCTTGGCCTTGAGGGACCCCGAGGCGGGGATGGAGGAGCTTGAGAAGAGGGGGATGGTAAGACGGGTGGCCCCTGAGGCCCTTCCCGCCCCGGAAAAGGACCAGGGGGAGGCCATCATACGGGCCTTATCGGGAGTGGTAGGGGCCGCCCTGGCCCTCGGGGGACGGCCCGAGGGGTGGGGCATGGTGGCGAGGGCCGCCTTCCCCCAGGTATTTGAGCCCCAAAGGAGGCCTCCCTCTTCCTGGGAGTTCCGGGGGCAAAGGGTGAGCAACCCCCAGAGCTTCTTGACGGGCATGGCCCAATCCTTGGAGAAGTGGGCTCAGGACCTTTCCAGGAGGGCAGAGGCCCTAAGGATGCAGGCCAGGGGGACAGCCTGACAGCTTGAGGACAGCTCAGCCCCGGAAAAGGACCGCAATCAACCGGCAAGAAGGACCAAGAAAAAGCCGATAAACAGCGCAACTCTTTCACGACCCTCCGGGCTAGGCGGGGTGATTTTTCTGCTCGTAAGCGGTAGGCCGCCGGTTCGAATCCGGCCACCGGCTCCAGCTCCAGGACGCAAAAAGCCCCGCCTCGGAAGAGAGGCGGGGGATTGCTTTTGAACGACGGCTTGAGCCCCAACCCCATAGCACCCAAAGGCCCGGACCGCCCCAAAAGGGCGGTTTGGATTGGCCCACGAACTTCCCAAGAGCCGGGCAAAGTGGCCTGTTGCCCCCGTATATGCCTGGAGCGTTGCCCCTCCTTTGGGGGGCGGGCTTCGCCCGACTTGCCAAAAGAAGCCTTGGCCTGTAGACTGAGCAAGTTGAGGGCCCTCAGGGCCAGCCCCTGGTCCTGAGGGTGGTGCCCTGTGTGGGCAAAACGGGGAAGGACACTTCCCCGGGCGGATCTTGAGAACACGGGGGCAAGTCCAAGAAGAAGGGAGTGGTGGCACTGCCGACGATCAATCAGCTCGTACGAAGGGGCCGCGAGAAGGTCCAGAAGAAGAGCAAGGTTCCAGCCTTGAAGGGTTCCCCCTTCCGCCGGGGGGTGTGCACCGTGGTGCGCACCGTGACCCCCAAGAAGCCCAACTCGGCGCTTCGTAAGGTGGCCAAGGTGCGCCTCACCTCGGGCTACGAGGTCACCGCCTACATCCCCGGCGAGGGGCACAACCTGCAGGAGCACTCCGTGGTCCTCATCCGGGGCGGCCGTGTAAAGGACCTGCCGGGGGTGCGCTACCACATCGTCCGTGGGGTTTACGACACCCAGGGGGTGAAGGACCGCAAAAAGAGCCGCTCCAAGTACGGGACCAAGAAGCCCAAGGAGGCCAAGGGCGCGGCCCCGGCTAAGAAGAAGTAGGTGAGGGTATGCGGAGAAGAAGAGCAGAGGTACGCCAGCTCCAGCCCGACCTGGTCTACGGGGACGTGGTGGTGTCGGCTTTCATCAACAAGATCATGCGGGAAGGGAAGAAGAACCTTGCCGCCCGCATTTTCTACGATGCCTGCCGCATCATCCAGGAGAAAACCGGCCAGGAGCCCCTCAAGGTCTTCAAGCAGGCGGTGGAGAACGTGAAGCCCCGGATGGAGGTGCGCTCCCGCCGCGTGGGTGGGGCCAACTACCAGGTGCCCATGGAGGTTTCCCCCCGCAGGCAGCAGTCCCTGGCCCTCCGCTGGCTGGTGCAGGCGGCCAACGCCCGTTCCGAGCGCGGGGCGGCGGTGCGCATCGCCCACGAGCTCATGGACGCGGCCGAGGGCAAGGGCGGGGCGGTCAAGAAGAAAGAGGACGTGGAGCGCATGGCCGAGGCCAACCGCGCCTACGCTCACTACCGGTGGTAAGCCATGGCGGTTAAGGTAGAGTACGACCTGAAGAGGCTCCGCAACATCGGCATCGCCGCCCACATCGACGCCGGCAAGACCACCACCACCGAGCGCATCCTCTACTACACCGGCAAGATCCACAAGATCGGGGAGGTCCACGAGGGCGCGGCCACCATGGACTTCATGGAGCAGGAGAGGGAGCGGGGCATCACCATCACCGCCGCCGTGACCACCTGCTTCTGGAAGGACCACCGCATCAACATCATCGACACCCCGGGCCACGTGGACTTCACCATTGAGGTGGAGCGCTCCATGCGGGTGCTGGACGGGGCCATTGTGGTCTTTGACTCCAGCCAGGGGGTGGAGCCCCAGTCCGAGACCGTCTGGCGCCAGGCGGAGAAGTACAAGGTTCCCCGCATCGCCTTCGCCAACAAGATGGACAAGACGGGGGCCGACCTTTGGCTCGTGATCCGCACCATGCAGGAGCGCCTGGGGGCGAGGCCCGTGGTGATGCAGCTTCCCATCGGCCGGGAGGACACCTTCTCGGGGATCATAGACGTCCTCCGGATGAAGGCCTACACCTACGGCAACGACCTGGGCACGGACATCCGGGAGATCCCCATCCCCGAGGAGTACCTGGACCAGGCCCGGGAGTACCACGAGAAGCTCATTGAGGCGGCCGCCGACTTTGACGAGGGGGTGATGCTCAAGTACCTCGAGGGCGAGGAGCCCACCGAGGAGGAGCTGGTGGCCGCCATCCGCAAGGGCACCATCGGCATCCAGATCACCCCCGTGTTCCTCGGCTCCGCCCTCAAGAATAAGGGCGTCCAGCTCCTCCTGGACGCCGTGGTGGACTACCTTCCCTCCCCCCTGGACATCCCCCCCATCCGGGGCACCACCCCCGAGGGGGAGGAGGTGGAGATCCACCCTGACCCCGATGGCCCCTTGGCGGTCCTGGCCTTCAAGATCATGGCCGACCCCTACGTGGGCCGCCTCACCTTCATCCGCGTCTACTCCGGGACCATCACCTCGGGGTCTTACGTCTACAACACCACCAAGGGCCGGAAGGAGCGGGTGGCCCGGCTTCTCCGCATGCACGCCAACCACCGCGAGGAGGTGGAGGAGCTGAAGGCGGGCGACCTCGGGGCGGTGGTGGGCCTCAAGGAGACCATCACCGGGGACACCCTGGTGGGCGAGGACGCCCCCCGGGTGGTCCTGGAGTCCATCGAGGTGCCCGAGCCGGTCATTGACGTGGCCATTGAACCCAAGACCAAGGCCGACCAGGACAAGCTCTCCCAGGCCCTCTCCCGCCTGGCGGAGGAGGACCCCACCTTCCGCGTCTCCACCCACCCCGAGACCGGCCAGACCATCATCTCCGGGATGGGCGAGCTCCACCTGGAGATCATCGTGGACCGGCTGAAGCGGGAGTTCAAGGTGGACGCCAACGTGGGCAAGCCCCAGGTGGCCTACCGCGAGACCATCACCAAGCCGGTGGACGTGGAGGGCAAGTTCATCCGCCAGACCGGCGGGCGCGGCCAGTACGGCCACGTGAAGATCAAGGCCGAGCCCCTGCCCCGCGGCTCCGGTTTTGAGTTCGTGAACGCCATCGTGGGCGGGGTGATCCCCAAGGAGTACATCCCCGCGGTGCAGAAGGGGATTGAGGAGGCCATGCAGTCCGGGCCCCTCATCGGCTTCCCCGTGGTGGACGTCAAGGTCACCCTCTACGACGGCTCCTACCACGAGGTGGACTCCTCGGAGATGGCCTTCAAGATCGCCGGCTCCATGGCCATCAAGGAGGCGGTGCAGAAGGGGGACCCGGTGATCCTCGAGCCCATCATGCGGGTGGAGGTCACCACCCCCGAGGAGTACATGGGCGACGTCATCGGCGACCTGAACGCCCGCCGGGGCCAGATCCTGGGCATGGAGCCCCGGGGCAACGCCCAGGTGATCCGGGCCTTTGTGCCCCTGGCGGAGATGTTCGGGTACGCCACCGATCTCCGCTCCAAGACCCAAGGCCGGGGCTCCTTCGTCATGTTCTTTGACCACTACCAGGAGGTCCCCAAGCAGGTGCAGGAGAAGCTCATCAAGGGTCAGTAGATCCTTTTCGGGGTGGGCCTTCGGGGCCCGCCCTTGCTTGAAAGGAGAGGGAAGATGGCCAAGGGCGAGTTTGTTCGGACGAAGCCTCACGTGAACGTGGGGACGATTGGGCACGTGGACCACGGGAAGACGACGCTGACGGCGGCGTTGACCTATGTAGCGGCGGCGGAGAACCCGAACGTGGAGGTGAAGGACTACGGGGAGATTGACAAGGCCCCGGAGGAGCGTGCGCGGGGGATCACCATCAACACGGCCCACGTGGAGTACGAGACGGCGAAGCGGCACTATTCTCACGTGGACTGCCCGGG
>NZ_JBWGQW010000066.1:0-6204 GCF_056332225.1 Thermus sp.
CTCCTTGAGGCTCCGGGCCGGGGTCTCCAGCCTGGCGGCGTAGAGGCCGAGGTAGGCCTTCATCCCCTTCCTCCCCGCCCAGTTTGCTCCCTTGGGGCCCGAGGGGCAAGTGGCAAAGGCCCCGCCTTCGCGGGGCCCCTTGGTGCCGGGGGCGGGACTTGAACCCGCACGCCCTCGCGGGCACACGACCCTGAATCGTGCGCGTCTACCAATTCCGCCACCCCGGCAGACGCAAGGATCATTCTAGGCCACGCCCCTCCCCTCGTCAAGGTCCTGAAGTTCGCCCAAGGCCTCCACGTGGAGGGGGGCGAAGGGGGCCTCCTGGTAAAGGCGCACCTGGCCCAGGCGATGGGCCTCCAGAAGGGCGGCGAAGGCCACCGCCCGCTCGGCCCAGGCGGGGAAGGGGAGGCTCTGGAAGACCACCCGCCCCTTGAGGAGGGGCCTTAGCCTCGCCCAGGCCTCCTTTAGGCCGAAGCCTCCTTGGGGCAGGCGGAGCACCGCCTTCTGAAAGCCCCGGGCCGCCTGGAGGAGGGCCTTGGGGGGGAGGCGGAGGGCGGGCTTGGGCAGGGGAGGGGGGGGCACGGGGAGGAGGCGGGCCCTCCGCTTGAGGCGGGCCTCGAGGAAGGCCACGGTCTCGGAGAGGCCCAGGAGGACCCGGACCAGGGGGGCCTCTTCTCCCTCCTCCTTGGGGATGAGGGCCTTTTCCGGGGCGAGCTTGAGGAGGAGGAGCTCGGCCAGCACGGGAAGGAGTTCGCTCCTGGCCTTCAGGTCCTCGGGGACCTGGGAGAGGGCTTGGTCCACCACCAGGAGGACGGGGACCTCCTTGGGGGAGAGGCGGCCCCGCCTTAGGGCCTCCCGCAGGGCCTCGAGGGAGCCCGTGAAGCCGGGGAAGCTGAGGTGGATCACCGCAGGACCGGGCGCTTCTTGGGCAGGAGAAGCCCCACCTTCTCCCGCACCTCCTCCATGGTGGCCCTGGCCACCTCCCTGGCCCGCCGGGCCCCCTCCAGCAGGGCGTCCATGACGTAGTCCGGGTCCCGCTTCAGGGCCTCGGCCCTTTCCCTTATGGGCCTCAGGGTCCGCATGAGGTGTTCAAAGAGGACCCGCTTCACCGTAAGGGTCCCCACCCCCGCCTTCCGGTACTCCTCCTTCAGGGCCTCCACCAGCTCCTTGGGGGCGAAGTAGGAGAGGTAGGTGAAGACGACGGTGCGCTCGGGGTCCCCGGGGTCGGAGAGGCGGATCCTCTGGGGGTCGTCGGGGAGGTGCTGGATCTTCTGCCAGATGCTCTCCTCGGGCTCCAGGAGGCCGATGGTGTTCCCTAAGGACTTGCTCATCTTGGCCTTGCCGTCAATCCCGGGAACCCTCGGGGCCTCGGGGTTCAGGAGGGCCTGGGGTTCGGGGAAGGTTTCCCCGAAGAGGTGGTTGAAGCGGCGGGCGATCTCCCGGGTGAGCTCAATGTGCTGCACCTGGTCCTCCCCCACGGGGACGGTGTCCGCCTTGTAGACGAGGATGTCCGCCGCCTGGAGCACGGGGTACATGAGGAGGCCCGCCCAAATGGTCTCCTGCTTGCTGGCCTTGTCCTTGAACTGGGTCATGCGGGTGAGGTCCCCCAAGGGGCTTAGGGTGGTGAAGACCCAGGCGAGCTCGGTGTGCTCGGGCACGTGGGACTGGACGAAGAGGGTGACCCGCTCGGGGTCAAGCCCCGCCGCCATGTTCACCAGGGCGGCCTCAAAGGTGCGCTGGGCGAGGGTCTTGGGGTCGTAGGCCAGGGGGTTGGTGAGGGCGTGGTAGTCCACGATGCAGAAGAAGGCGTCCCGCCCCAGCTTTTCCCCGATCTCCACCCACTGCTTGATGGCCCCCAGGTAGTTGCCGATGTGGATCTCCCCCGAGGGCTGGATGCCGGAGAGAACCCGTTTCATTACCTCCCAGGGTAGGGGGTGCGGGCCGGGGCGTCAACGCCGGGGGTGGGTTAGGATGGAGGGATGAAGGACCTGGTGGAGTACCTGGCCAAGAGCGTGGTGGACCGCCCCGAGGCGGTGCGGGTCCAGGAGCGGCGGGGCCCGGAGGGGCCCCTTTACGTGGTGGAGGTGGCCCTGGAGGACAAGGGCCGCCTCATCGGGAAGGGGGGGCGGGTGATCGAGGCCATCCGCACCCTGGTGCGGGCCTACGCCAAGCGCAAGGTGGGGGTGGAGGTGCGCTGAGGCCCTAGAATGAGGGTATGCGCCTGGTGGAGATCGGCCGCTTCGGAGCCCCCTTCGCCCTGAAGGGCGGGCTCAAGTTCCGGGGGGAACCGGTCCTCCTCCACCTGGAGCGGGTCTACGTGGAAGGCCACGGCTGGCGGGCGGTGGAGGACCTTTACCGGGTGGGGGAGGAGCTGGTGGTCCACCTGGCCGGGGTGGAAAGCCGGGAGCTGGCCGAAGCCCTGGTGGGCCTCAGGGTTTACGCCGAGGTGGCGGACCTCCCCCCCCTGGAGGAGGGGCGGTACTACTACTTCGCCCTCATGGGCCTGCCCGTCTACGTGGAGGGCGAGCAGGTGGGGGAGGTGGTGGACATCCTGGACGCCGGGGCCCAGGACGTCCTGGTGATCCGGGGGGTGAGGGAGAGGCTACGGGACCGGGCCGAGCGCCTGGTGCCCCTCCAGGCCCCCTACGTGCGGGTGGAGGAAGGGGCCATCCACGTGGAGCCCATCCCCGGCCTCTTTGACTGATGCGCTACACCCTCCTCACCCTCTTCCCCGGCCTCGTCCGGCCCTGGCTGGAGGAGTCCCTCATCGCCAAGGCCCGGGAGAGGGGGCTTCTTGAGGTGGAGGTGGTGGACCTCCGGGCCTATGGCCTGGGGCGGCACCGCGCGGTGGACGACACCCCCTATGGCGGGGGGGCGGGGATGGTGATCCGGGCCGACGTGGCCGTGGCCGCCCTGGAGGCCGCGGGCCCGGCGGACGAGGTCATCCTCCTCTCCCCGGCGGGGGAGCCCTTTACCCAGGGGGTGGCGGAGGACCTGGCGAAGAAGGGGCATCTGGTCCTCCTCTGCGGCCGCTACGAGGGGTTTGACGCCCGGGTGGAGGCCTTCGTCACCCGGGTGCTTTCCATCGGCGACTACGTGCTCATGGGGGGGGAGGTGGCCGCCCTGGCGGTCCTCGAGGCCACCGCCCGCCTCGTCCCCGGGGTCATCGGCGACCCGGAGAGCCACCGGGAGGACTCCTTCGTGCGGGGGCTTCTGGACTTCCCCCACTACACCCGCCCCCCCGAGTTCCGGGGGCTTAAGGTGCCCGAGGTCCTCCTCTCCGGGAACCACCAGGAGGTGCTCCGCTTCCGAAGGAAGGAGGCCCTGAGGCGCACCCTGGCCTTTAGGCCCGAGCTTCTCCGGGAGGCCCGCATCGGGGCCCTGGAGGCGGCCTGGCTTGCGGAACTGGACCGGGAGGGCTAAACTGGAGGCTGTTGCCCATGAACCCCTAAGGGTTCCTCTGGGACGGGAGGCTTGGCATGAACCGAGGCGCGCTTTTGAAGGTGGTGGAATCCCGCTACGCCCGCACCGACCTGCCCGAGTTCCGCCCCGGGGACACCGTGCGGGTGGCCTACCGGGTGAAGGAAGGCAACCGGAGCCGCATCCAGAACTTTGAGGGCATCGTCATCAAGGTCAAGCGCAACGGCTACAACTCCAGCTTCACCGTGCGCAAGGTGAGCTACGGGGTGGGGGTGGAGCGCATCTTTCCCCTGAACTCCCCCCTCATCGAGAAGGTGGAGATCGTCCAGCGGGGCCGGGCCCGCCGGGCCAAGCTCTACTTTATCCGCGAGCTTTCCGAGCGGGAGATCCGCCGCAAGCTCCGGGTGGACCGCAAGCGCACCGGGCAGGACATGGACAAGGCCAAGGGAGCCGCCCAGGAGGGATAGGAGAGGGCCTTAGATAAACCCCAGGGCGCGGGCCCTCTCCAGGGCCTCCACCCGGTTGCGGGCCCCCAGCTTCCCGTAGAGGCTTTCCAGGTGGTCCTTCACCGTGTCCGGGGAGAGGCCGAGGGCCCTCGCCATCTCCTTGCCGGAAAGCCCTTGGGCCAGGAGCCTGAGCACCGCCTCCTCCCGGGGGGTGAGGCGGGGGAGGTCCGGGGGGGTGAGGCGCTCCTCCCCGGCGAGCACCCGGAGGAGGCGCCGCTTCAGCTCGGGGGCGGAGAGCTCCTTGGAGAAGTAGGCGTCGGCCCCCGCCCGGGCGGCCTCCCGGAGGAGGGCGGGCTCGAGGTAGGTGGTGAGGAGGGCGATGACGCCCCCGTACCCCGCCTCCCTGAGCTTCCGGGCGCAGGCGATGCCGTCCAACCCCGGCATGCGGAGGTCCAGGAGGACGGCCTCCGGCCTCAAGGAGAGGGCCTTCTCCAGGGCTTCTTGCCCGTTGGCCGCCTCGGCCACCACCTTTAGGCCCTCGGCCTCGAGGCCCGCCCTAAGGCCGAGGCGGAAGAGGGGGTGGTCGTCAGCGATGAGAAGCCGCATCCCCCTCAGGCTACTCCAAGGGGCTATACTCAGGGCATGCCTCTGACCTTAAGCGCCCTGGCCGAGCTTTCGGGCCTGGCCTCGGAGCACGTCCTCCGGGAGGAGGTGGAGGAAACGGGCATTCCCCCTGAGGTCATCCTCTCCAAGATGGCCGAAAGGCTTGAGGTGATGCGGGACTCCATCCGAAGGGGCCTCGCCTCCGACGCCCCCAGCGTGGCGGGCCTGGTGGGCAAAAACGCCAAGACCCTCTGGGAGGCCCCGGACCCCCTGCGGGACCCCCTTCTCAAGCGGGTGCAGGCCTACGCCATGGCGGTGAACGAGGAAAACGCCCGCATGGGGCGCATCGTGGCCGCCCCCACGGCGGGAAGCGCCGGAACGCTTCCCGGGGCCCTTTTGGGGGTGGCGGACCACCTGGGGATTCCCGACGAGAAGCTCCTCATGCCCTTGGTCCTGGCCGCCGGGGTGGCCAAGATGATCAGCCGGGTCATCCACATCTCCGGGGCGAGCGGGGGATGCCAGGCGGAGATCGGCTCTAGCGCCGCCATGGCCGCGGCCGCCGTGACCGAGCTTTTGGGCGGAAGCCCCGAGGCCTCGGCCCACGCCGCCGCCCTGGCCCTGCAGAACACCCTGGGCCTGGTCTGCGACCCCGTGGGGGGGTTCGTGGAGGTGCCCTGCGTGATGCGCAACGGCTTCTACGCCGTCCACGCGGTGAGCGCCGCCTCCATGGCCCTCGCGGGGATAAGGAGCGTCATCCCCCCGGACGAGGTGGTCCTGGCCATGGCGGGCATCGGCCGCCTCCTTCCCCTGGAGCTCAAGGAAACGGGCCTCGGGGGCCTGGCCGACACCCCCACGGGCCGGAGGCTTGCGGAAGAGGCCCTGAAGAAAACGTAGCGCTTCCGGGGCGCGAGCCCGCATGGGGCGGCGCTACTCCTCGCCCTTGGCGATGGGCACCCCCACCAGGTTGCCCCACTCCGTCCAGGAGCCGTCGTAGTTTTTCACCCGGGGGTAGCCCAGGAGGTACTTGAGGACGAACCAGGAGTGGCTGGACCGCTCGGCAATGCGGCAGTAGACCACCACGTCCTTGTCCTTGGTGACCCCCAAGGGCTCGTAGAGGGCCTGAAGCTCCTCGGCGCTTTTGAAGGTGCCGTCGGGGTTCACCGCCTTGTCCCAGGGGATGTTCTTGGCCCCGGGGATGTGCCCCGCCCTTAGGGCCCCCTCCTGGGGGTAGTCGGGCATGTGGGTGAGCTCCCCGCGGTACTCCTCGGGGCTACGCACGTCCACCAGGGCACCCTTGCCCTCCTTCACCTTGATGATCTGCTCCAGGACGTCGTCCCGGTAGGCCCGGATGGACTCGTCCCGGTAGGGGACCTCGTAGCGGCCCGGGGGATAGGAGGGCACCTCGGTGGTGAGGGGCCGTCCCTCCTCCACCCACTTCTGCCGCCCGCCGTTCATGAGGCGCACGTCCTCGTGGCCGTTGTACTTGAAGAACCAGAAGGCGTGGGCGGCCCACCAGTTGCTCTTGTCCCCGTAGAGCACCACGGTGGTGTCGTTGGAGATGCCGAGCCTCTCCATGAGCTTGGCGAACTCCTCCTCGCCGATGAAGTCCCGCACCACCGGGTCCCAGAAGTCCCGCTGCCAGTCAATCTTCTGGGCCCCGGGGATGTGGCCCGTCTCGTAGAGGAGGATGTCCTCGTCCACCTCCAGAACCCGGACCCTCGGGTCTTTCAGGTGC
>NZ_JBWGQW010000067.1:0-5904 GCF_056332225.1 Thermus sp.
ACCAAGTCCACTTTTGCGAGGAAAGAAACCTTCAGGACGAAGCTACCAGATGAGAAAGCTTTAAAAGACGGCTTTGCCCCGCAATTTTGCGCATAAGTGTAGCAACTAGCGCGTTCGCAAGTAAAAGGGCGTGTAGCGCTCCCGTCCCAAGAGGGCGGCCTTCAGGCGCTGGGCCTGGGGCTTCAGGAGCTCCCCAGGGGCTTGCGGAAGCCCAGGGGGTGGGCCGTTTCTCCTTGGCCTTCCGCTCCTCCCCGGGCTTAGGCTTCCCCCCGATTTCGGAGAAGCTGAAGGAGGCCTATAGGCCCGCCGCCCCGTCCACCCACCTCAGCCCCGGAAGGGCCACCAGGGGGCCCGCTTTCGCAGGCCGAGCTTCTCCAGGCCCTTCTCCTTCAGGATCAGGACCTCCCCCTGAACCTCCTCCACGAGCCAGCCGGGGAGCTCCCGGCCGATCCTGCGGGCGTCCGGGCCCAGCCGGAGGTGGGGTTTACCCGCCTTCCACTCCAGCCGGTGCACCTTGAGCAGGGCCCGCATCTTCTCCTTCACCTCGGCGAGGCGGCTTTGGGAGAGGTCGGCGAGGCTTTGGGGCCTGGCCCAGGGGGGCGGGGCGCCCAGCACCTCCCCGAGGAGCGCCGCGAGGACGCGGGTGGAGGCGAGGAGCCAGTCCTCCTCTTCCCGGAGGGCCTCGAGGAGGCCCGGGAGGAAGGCCCGGAAGAAGGCCCCCCGGACCAGGAGGAGGTCCCGCTCGGCCTCGGCCCGCACCCGCCCCGCCACCTCGGGCCGGGTCTCGTCCAGGACGGCCTGGGCGTGGACGAGGAAGGCCCGCCTCCGGACCTCCTCGGGAGGGGCGTAGGCCTGGGAGGCGTTGAAGGAGAAGGCCACGGGGGTGAGGGTGCCCCGGGGGGTCTCGTAGAGGCTTTTCACCACGGGCTCCACCTTCTCGGAAAAGTCCCGCGGCGCCACGTCGTCAAAGACCACGGGGAACTCGCTCCCCGACTCGTGGAGGGCGAGGAGGGCCCGCTTCCCGAGCTCCGTGCCCGGGATGGGGTCCACGGGCACCCCCACCAGGCTTCGGGAGAGGAGCCTCAGGAAGGTGGTCTTCCCCGCCCCCGACTTCCCGAAGACCAGGGCGTAGAGGGGGTAGTGGTGGGGGGAGAGGCCCTCGAGGTGGGCCCGGCGGAGGAGGCGGCTCATGAGGGGGGCGGTCCAGTACCAGGCCCAGAGGCGGAAGTAGGCCTCGGCCTGCTCCCGGGCCTCCTCCTCGTGGAGGAAGTGCCCCGAGAGGTAGCGGTTGAGGAAGCGGGCCATGGCGAAGGCCTCTTCCCGGACCTCCGGGTCCTCCAGGGAGAGGAAGGGGCGTAGCTCCCCCAGGGCGAACACGCCCCCCTCCTCCTCCCGCACCTCCAGGAAGGGGGGGCCTTCCTCCTCCTCGGAGCGCGCCCTCCCGAGCTTAAGGGCCTTCACCGCCTTGGGCGGGATCTCCACCCCTCCGGGCCTGGGCTTGGCCTCCTTGGCCACGGGCTCGTAGACCTTGGCCCGCCTCAGGACCACCTCGGCCCGGTACACCACGGGCACCTCCTTGGGCACCTGGACCACCACGGGGCGCTTCTCCGCCGCCTGGAGGAGGGGAAGGTCCTCGGGCGCCGCCTGGCGCAGGAGGACCTCCGGGCGCACGGGGTCGGCCTCCCCCCGCACCTCCCGGTAGAGGGCGAGGAGGCGCTCCACCCCCTCCTCGTCCTCCACCAGGAAGAGGACCTCCGCCTGGCCCCCCTCGAGGGCCCTCCGGGAGAGGTTGGCGCTCCCCGCCAGGGCGAAGCGCCGCCCTCCCTTCTCCACCAGGTAGAGCTTGGCGTGGCTCGCCCGCCGGGAGAGGAGGAGGCGGAGCCTTCCTGAGCGCAGGGCCTCCAGCACCGCCTCGCTTCCTTTCACCTCTCCCTGGATCTCCTCCAGGACCAGGGCCTGGAGGGCGAGGAGCTGGTCCAGCTTGCCCACGGGGGTGGGGTGGCCGAAGACCACCTCCATCTCCCCCACCTTGGGGGCGAGCTCCCGGATGAGGCCCTCGGAGGCCGAGTAGGTGAGGGCGAGGATGCGGTCGGCGCCCTCGAGGGCCTCGAGGGAGAAGGGCTCCTCCCCTAGGAAGCGGACCCTGAGCGCCTTGGGACCTACCGGGAAAAGACCTTCCACCCCAAACCCCCTTTCCCAGGCCTAAAACAACCATAGCCTTTTCCTGGGAAAAATGCAAGGCCCCTGGGAAACCACGCGCACAAGCCGAGCTTTTCGTGGGCTAGAAGGCCCACAAGAAGCCCCCACCCCATCCGCGGCCAGCGCCCAGTCCCCTTTTAGGGCTATCCGGGCCAGCCCCATCGCCCCCGAGGGGCCGCCTCAGCCCGGGCCCGCTTCCGCCCCAAGAAGGCCCAAGAGGCGGCGCAGGACCCCCTCGGCCCGGTCCCCGTCTTCCGCCTCCCGGTCCCGCCGAGGGCGGAGGAGGTGGCGGACGTAAAAGCGGAAAGGGCAGGTGGCTAAGTACCCCATCGCGGCTTTTGCCGCGGTGGGGGCCCCAAAAGAGCTTTCCCGCGGCCAAAGCTTGGGCATCCCTTGTGCGAGGCTTTGCGGGGCCTGGGCCGCCTCGGCCAGCTCCCGGGCGAAGGCCTCCACCTCCGGGGACACCTCCGCGTTCCCCGGGCCCCGCACCTCCACCGCCCGCCATGTATCCCAGCGCTTGGAGGTGCCGGAGGGGATGGGTCTGGTCTTTCTTCCTCCCTACTTTCCCGAGCTCCAGCCCGTAGAGCGGGTCTGGCCCTTGGTGGACGCGGGGCGGGTGGACACGGAGGGGGAGCTTTGGGCCAGGGTGGAGGCCCGTTGTGCCTACCTGCGGACCAACCTCCTTGTGCCCCCGGGGCCGAGGTGGAGCCGCGAGCCCTTGCGGCCAGCCGGCATGCAGGGTACCGTAAGCCCATGAGGGTCCTGCTCTACGAGGGCCTCGAGGTCCCCCCCCACCTCCGGGACCGCCTGGAGCGGGTGCTGGAGGCCCTGCGCTCGGGGCACCTGGCCCAGGCTGAGCTCAAGAAGCTAACGCCCACCCCCTACTTCCGCGCCAAGCTCAGCGACAAGGACCGCCTTCTCCTCAAGCCGGTGCGGGTGGGGGAGGAGGGGGCCTGGCTCGTCCTCGAGGTCATCCCCAACCACGCCTACCACCGCTCCCGCTTCCTCCGGGGGGCGGAGGTGCGGGAGGAGGAGATCTTGGCCCCGGAGTCCGCCCTTGCCCAAGCCGAACCCGTGCGCCACCTGGACCTCAAGGCGCCCCGCTTCCACCTCCTGGACAAGCCCCTCACCTTTGACCAGGTCCAGGACGCGGTCCTCCGCGCCCCGCTTCCTCTCCTCCTCCTCGGCCCGGCGGGCTCCGGGAAGACCGCTTTGGTGCTGGAGAAGCTTCGCCAGCAGGCGGGGCGGGTCCTCTACGCCACCCTTAGCCCCTTCCTGGCCCGGGAGGCCCGCCGCCTTTACTTCGCCCACGGCTACGAGAACCCCTACCAGGAGGCCGACTTCCTCTCCTTCCGCGAGTTCCTGGAAACCCTCGAGGTGCCCGGGGGAAGGGAGGTGGGCTTCCGCGACTTCCTGCGCTTCTTCGCCCCCCGGGCCCGGGCCTATCCCTTCACCCACGCCCACGCCCTCTTTGAGGAGTTCCGGGGGGTGTTGCTGGCGAGCCCCGAGGGGCCCCTCTCCCTGGAGGCCTACCTGGCCCTGGGGGTGCGCCAGAGCCTCTACCCCAAGGACCTGAGGCCCCAGGTGTACGCCCTCTTCCAGAAGTACCTGGAGTTCCTCCAAGAGGAAGGGCTCTACGACCCGAGCCTTCTCGCCCACCGCTACCGGGAGCGGGTGGAGCCCGCCTACGACTTCGTGGCGGTGGACGAGGTCCAGGACCTCACCCTGGCCCAGGTGGACCTGCTCCTCAGGAGCCTCAAGGCCAAGGGCGCCTTTCTCCTCGCCGGGGACAGCCACCAGATCGTCCACCCCAACTTCTTCAGCTGGGCGACCCTCAAGAGCTACTTCTTCCGGGAGGACGCCCAGGCCCTGGAGCGCATCACCGTGCTTAAGGCCAACTACCGCAACGCCCGCAAGGTCTCCGAGCTCGCCAACCGCCTCCTCCGGCTCAAGCAGGCCCGCTTCGGTTCCGTGGACCGGGAGAGCACCTACCTGGTGGAGCCCCAGGGGGAGCGGGAGGGGCGGGTGGTCCTCCACCGGGCGGCGCCCGAGCTCCTGAAGGAGTTGGACCGGAGGATCCGCCAAAGCGCCCAGGTGGCGGTGGTGGTCCTCCGGGACGAGGACAAGGAGCGGGCCCGCCAGGCCCTGGGCACGCCCCTCCTCTTCTCCGCCCAGGAGGTGAAGGGCCTGGAGTACCCCACCGTGGTCCTCTTCCGCCCCGTGGATAGCGCCCCCGAGGTCTACCGCGAGGTGGCCCGGGGAGTGGGCCCGGAAGACCTCGAGGGCCCCCTGACCTACCGCCGGGCCCCGGACAAGGAGGACAAGTCCCTGGAGGTCTACAAGTTCTTCACCAACGCCCTCTACGTGGCCGTTACCCGGGCGGTGGAGGAGGTGGTCTGGCTGGAGGAGGACCCCCAGCACCCCTTCCTGCGCCTCCTGGGCCTGGAGCCCGGGAAGGAGCTGGAGGTGGCCGCCCGGGCCTCCAGCCGGGAGGAGTGGGCCAGGGAAGCGGCCCGCCTCGAGGCCCACGGCAACCTGGAGCAGGCCCGGGCGGTGCGGGAGGCCTTCCTCAAGGAGCGGCCCGTGCCCTGGACCGTGTACGACCGGGAACGGGTCCGGGCCCTCCTGCCCGAGCTCCGCGCGGGCCGCCTTCGCGGCAAGCTCCTCAGGGAGCTCTACGAGTACGCCCTCTTCCACCGGGCCCGCCCCCTCCTGGAGGCCCTGGCCCTGGCCGGGTACGAGAGGGCGCGGAACGTCCTAAACCCCTTCCTGGCCCCCAGCCTGGACTACGGCGAGGGGCAGTTCCGCGACCTGGAGCGGCGCCTTCTCCGGAGCTACGAGGGGCGGGGGTGGAAGGAGGTGCTCTGGGAGGTGAGGGACTTCGGGCCCGACTTCCGCACCCCCTTGGGCCTCACCCCCCTGATGCTCGCGGCCCGGGCGGGGAACCGGGAGCTCCTCGAGGCCCTCCTGGCCCAAGGGGCCGACCCCGAGGCCCGCGACCCCTTCGGCTACACCCCCTTCCTCCACGCCCTGGAGCGGGCCCTCTCGGACGAAGCCTTCGCCCGCGAGCGCTTTCCCCTGGTGGCGGACCTCCTCGCCCCCACGGCCCTGGACCTCCAGGCCGACGGGCACCTCGTCCGCCTTTACCCCCGGATGCCGGAGTACTGGGCCTTCCTCGCGGCCCTGGCCAGCCTCAAAGCCCTGGCCCTTCCGGAGATGCGCCTGCGGGGGCCCCTCATGGAGGAGGGGGTCACGGCCCGCTACCTGGCGGAGGCCCTGGGCCACCTGCCCCCCGCCCTCCTCCCCGCTCCTCTGGCCCGCAAGGAGACCTTGGGGGAGCGGAGGGCCTACCTGGGCGCGGTCCTGGCGCGGAGCGAGGTGGATAGCGACTACCGCCCCGCCCGCAGGCTCTTCCTCAGGTTGCGACGGGGGCGGTACCTGCCCAACCCCCGCCTCCTCCTGCGCCCGAGGGAAGGGGAGGCGGCCTGGACCCCCTTAGAGGCGGCGATGGACCTGGAGGGGCTCGGGCTGGGACGGCCCCACCTGGAGGGGCAGGGAAGGCGCGCTTGACGGAGGGCTCCTTCTCCCCTTGACCCCGAGCCGCCGGTGGGCGAGCCTGGGGGGCAGGGGGCGGAGGCGCCTCGCCTTGAGGAGCTCCTCCTCCCTCCTGCGCAGGCTCTCCTTCAGCTCCTCCGAGGGCGTCTG
>NZ_JBWGQW010000068.1:0-5761 GCF_056332225.1 Thermus sp.
CCCCCCTCTTCTCTTCCCTTGTCAAGGCCCAGCCCTCAAAGTGATGAGAGCTCAGGGAAAGACCCTCTTGCAAGCGCTTTCATCCCGTGCTACACTCTGGGCAAAGATGCCGGAAGCGCGTCCTACCATCAACGAGGTGGCCCGCCGCGCGGGCGTTTCCCCGGCCACGGTCTCCCGTGTCCTCAACGGCACCGCCCGGGTCTCCCAAGAGAAGGTGCGGGCGGTGCTCCAGGCGGTGGAGGAGCTGGGCTACGCCCCGAGCCCTCTGGCCCAGGGACTGGCCACGGGGCGCTCTTACGCCATTGGCATCCTGATTTGTGACTTCGCGAGCCCCTTCTTCGGCCCCATCCTCGAGGCCCTCACCCTGGAGCTGGAAGCCACCCCCTACCGCCCCATCGCCGTTCCCGGCCACTGGAGCCTGGTGCGGGAGCTGGAGGCCCTGGAGTTCCTCAAAGCCCACCGGGTGGAGGCCCTGGTCCTGCTCGGCACCGCCTTGGGCGGGGAAGCCCTTGCGGATCTCGGCATCCCCATCCTGGCCTTTGGCCAGCGGCTGGAGGGGCCGAAGGCCTGGTCCCTTTACCTGGACAACCAGAAGGCGGCCTACGAGGCCACCCGCTACCTCCTTGACCGGGGGCACGCCCGCATCCTCCACATCTCCAGCCACCGCGGGGGGATGGACGTTCGGGACAGGCTTCTCGGCTACCGCAAGGCCATGCGGGAGGCGGGCCTCGAGGCCCGGGTGGTCTACGGCGACCTGGAGGAGGAGGGGGGCTACCTGGCCGCGGCGGAGGCTCTCCGCCGCTACCCCGACACCACCGCCATCTTCGCCGCCAACGACCAGACGGCCTTCGGCGCCCGGCTTTACCTCTACGAGCGGGGGCTTCGCGTGCCGGAGGACGTCTCCCTGGTGGGCTTTGACGACATCGCCATCAGCGCCTACCAGATCCCTCCCCTCACCACCGTGCGCCAGCCCGTTCGGGACATCGGGGTGGCCCTGGGCCGCGCGCTCCGGGCGGTCCTCGAGGGGGAGGTCCCCGCCCTGCCCCGTCTGGAGCTGGCCTTGGTGGAGAGGGCCTCGGTAAGGGAGGTGGGAGCCTGAGAAAAAGGGCGGCCCTTAGGCCTTAGGCCCCTGGCCCACCCCGAAAGGGGGTGGGGGTTGAACGGAGGTAGCCCATGCTTAGGAAAGCGCTTTCAAGCCTTCTCGTCCTCGCTTCCCTCGGCTTTGCCCAGAAGACCCTCGAGGTCTGGATCATGCCCAACAGCGCCCAGCCCGCCGAGGACTTCAAGGCCCTGGTGGCCCCCTTTGAAAAAGCCCATGGCGTGGAGGTCAAGGTCACCGTCTTGGACTGGGGCGTGGCCTGGACCAAGATCACCACCGCCGCCACCAGCGGCGTGGGCCCCGACCTCACCCAGCTCGGCACCACCTGGGTGGGAGCCATCAGCGCCATGGGCGCCCTGGAGCCCGTGGACGACGTGCTGCAGGCCCTGGGCGGGGTGAAGGCCTATCTTCCCGCCGTGTGGCGGACCGCCCGGCTTGAGGGTTCCCGTCAGGCCACGGCCGTGCCCTGGTTCTCGGAGCTAAGGGCCTTTTACTACCGCGCCGACGCCCTGAAGGCCGCCGGGGTGGACCCCGCTCAGATGTTCCGGAGCTGGCAGGACTTTGAGGCGGGCCTCGCGCGCCTGGCCCAGTCCAAGTTCACCGACCCGGAGACGAAGAAGCCCCTGGCTCCCCTCTGCACCCCGGGGAAGAACACCTGGGACGTGCTCCACAACGCCGCTCCCTGGATCTGGGGTGCGGGCGGGGAGATCGTGCGCCAGTCGGGTGGGCGGTGGCAGAGCGCCTTGAATAGCCCCGAGAGCCTCGAGGGGCTTTACTTCTTCCTCAGCCTGGCCCAGAGGGGCTACGTCCCGGCGGAAAGCCTGGAGAAGAACACCGCCCAGATCGAGGCCGATTTCCAGGCCGGCAAGTGCGCCGTCTTCGCCAGCGGCCCCTGGATGGTCCAGCGGGCCCAGGTCCCCGAGGCCAAGGGCGGCTTCGCCGAGCGCCCCGCCGCCAAGAACCTGGGCGTGGCGCCCTACCCCGCCGGGCCCAAGGGGCGGTACACCTTCTTCGGCGGCTCCAACCTCGCCCTCTTCAACTTCTCTAAAAACAAGCCCCTGGCCAAGGAACTCCTCAAGTACCTGGGCGGCCTCGAGGCCCAGCGCGCCTACGCGCAGGCGACCGGGATGCTCCCCGCCCTACGCAGCGCCTGGAACATCCCCGAGATCCAGAACAACCCCTTGATGCGCACCTTCGTCCGGGCCGCCCAGTTCGGCCGCACCTATCCCTCCTTGGCGGGCTGGGGCGGGGTGGAGAACCTGGCGGTGCAGCACATCGGCATGGCCTGGGACCTGGTGGCCCAGGGGAAGCTCAGCCGTGAGGCCCTGAAGGACCTCATGGACAAGGCTTCCGTGGCCATCAACCAGGCCCTGCGGTAGAGGGATGGGGGGGCCCTGCCCCCCCTTTTTCCCGTCATGAAGGCTTTCTGGCGCAAGTACGGCCTCGCCTACCTCTTTATCGCCCCGGCCTTCCTGGGGATGCTCCTCGTGCACTACGGCCCCATGCTCCAGGGGATCTACATGGGCTTCCTGGACCTGAGGCTCCAGACCCTCAGGCTCTACCTCCAGGCGCCCTTCGTGGGCCTGGAGAACTTCCGGGAGATCCTCTTCAACCCCGAGTCCACCTTCCGCACCGGGTTCCTTTACGCCGTGCGCACCACCCTGCTCTACGCCCTGGCGGTGAACGCCCTAAGCCTCTCGCTGGGCCTCTTGGTGGCCCACCTCCTGAACCGGCCCCTCTTCCTCCGAGGGCTTTGGCGGAGCCTCTTCCTCCTCCCCTGGGTGGTGCCGAGCTACGTGGTGGGGCTTCTTTGGGGGTTCATGTGGCTCAAGGAGGGCGTCATCAACCACCTGCTCGTGGATGTCCTCGGCCTCCTTCCGGAGAAACCCCACTGGCTCATCGGCCCCCTTACCTTCGTGGCCATCGTGGTGCCCACGGTGTGGCGGGGCTGGCCCTTCGTGATGGTGACCTACTTGGCCGCCCTCCAGACCGTGCCCCAGGAGCTTTACGAGGCGGCCAAGGTGGATGGGGCCAGCCCCTGGCAGCGTTTCCGCCACGTGACCTGGCCCATGCTCCGCCCGGTGACGGCGGTGCTCCTGCTCTACGGGCTTCTGGGCACCCTTTACAGCTTCAACATCGTCTACATGATGTTCGGCCACGGGGCGGGCTACCCCGGGGAGTGGGGGGACCTGCTCATGACCAACCTCTTCCGCAACACCTTCGGCATGTGGAACTTCGGCCTGGGAGCGGCGGCGAGCACCCTTTACATGCTCCTTTCCCTGGGGCTCATCCTCTTCTGGTACCGCGTCTTCCGGGAGGACTTGCGCGCGAGGTGAGCCATGTACGAGGAGCGCTGGCTCAGGTGGGGCGCGGGCTTGGCCCTGTTCCTCATCCTCGTGTTCCACCTTTTCCCCGTGTTTTGGATGGTGAACACCTCCCTCATGACCCAGCTGGAGGCGGCCACGGGAAGCCTTTTCCCGCGGGTGCCCCAGTGGGGCAACTACCTGGACATCTGGCGGGTCCTGCCCTTCTTCCACTACCTGAAGAACTCCTTTCTGGTCTCTTCCTTGACCACGGCCTTCGCCCTGGCGGTGGCCACCTTCGCCGGGTACGCCCTCGCCCGGTTCCGCTTTCCCGGGGCGGAGCTCTTTGGGGGAAGCGTCCTGGTGACCCAGGTGATCCCCGGGATCCTCTTTCTCATCCCCATCTACATCATGTACGTCTACCTGCAGAACTGGGTCCGCTCCGCCTTGGGCCTCGAGGTGCGCCTGGTGGGGAGCTACGGGGGGCTGGTCTTCACCTACACCGCCTTCTTCGTCCCCTTGAGCATCTGGATCCTCCGGGGCTTCTTCGCCTCCATCCCCAAGGAGCTGGAGGAGGCGGCCCAGGTGGACGGGGCCACCCCCTTCCAGGCGTTTTACCGGGTGATCCTGCCCCTGGCCCTTCCCGGCCTCGCCGCCACCGCCGTCTACATCTTCCTCACCGCCTGGGACGAGCTCCTCTTCGCCCAGGTGCTCACCACCGAGGCCACGGCCACGATTCCCGTGGGCATCCGCAACTTCGTGGGCAACTACCAGAACCGCTACGATCTGGTCATGGCCGCCGCCACGGTGGCCACGCTGCCGGTGCTCGTTCTCTTCTTCTTCGTGCAGCGCCAGCTCATCCAGGGCCTCACCGCCGGGGCGGTGAAGGGCTAGGCCTTTGGAGGGGAAACGCATGGACATGGCCGCCGAAAACTTCCTGTGGGGCGTGGCCACCAGCGCCTACCAGATCGAGGGGGCCACGGAGGAGGACGGGCGGGGGCCTTCCATCTGGGACGCCTTCGCCCGGCGCCCCGGGGCCATCCTGGACGGCAGCTCCGGGGAGCCCGCCTGCGACCACTACCACCGCTACGAGGAGGACATCGCCCTGATGAAGGACCTCGGGGTACGGGCCTACCGCTTCTCCGTGGCCTGGCCCCGGGTCCTCCCCGAGGGCCGGGGGCGGATCAACCCCAAGGGGCTCGCCTTCTACGACCGCCTGGTGGACCGGCTTCTGGAAGCGGGGATCACCCCCTTCCTCACCCTCTACCACTGGGACCTGCCCCTGGCCCTCGAGGAGCGGGGAGGCTGGCGGAGCCGGGAGACCGCCTTCGCCTTTGCCGAGTACGCCGGGGTGGTGGCCCGGGCCCTCGCCGACCGGGTGCCCTTCTTCGCCACCCTCAACGAGCCCTGGTGCTCGGCCTTCCTGGGGCACTGGACGGGGGAACACGCCCCCGGTCTCAGGAACCTGGAGGCGGCCCTCCGCGCCGCCCACCACCTCCTCCTGGGCCACGGCCTGGCGGTGGAGGCCCTCAGGGCAGGGGGGGCGAGGCGGGTGGGGATCGTCCTCAACTTCGCCCCGGCCTACGGCGAGGACCCGGAGGCGGTGGACGCGGCGGACCGCTACCATAACCGCTACTTCCTGGACCCCATCCTGGGCAAGGGGTACCCCGAAAGCCCCTTCCAGGACGCCCCTCCCGTCCCCGTCCTCTCCCGCGACCTGGAGCTCATCGCGAGGCCCCTGGACTTCCTGGGGGTGAACTACTACGCCCCCGTCCGCGTGGCCCGGGGGACGGGACCCTTGCCCGTGCGCTACCTTCCCCCGGAGGGGCCGGTCACGGCCATGGGGTGGGAGGTGTACCCCGAGGGGCTCTACGGGCTCCTAAAGCGCCTGGGCCGGGAGGTGCCCTGGCCCCTCTACGTCACGGAAAACGGGGCGGCCTATCCCGACTCCTGGCGGGGGGAGGCCGTGGTGGAGGACCCCGAGCGGGTGGCCTACCTCGAGGGCCACATAGAGGCCGCCCTTCGGGCCCGGGAAGAGGGGGTGGACCTCAGGGGCTACTTCGTCTGGAGCCTCATGGACAACTTCGAGTGGGCCTTCGGCTACACCCGGCGCTTCGGCCTCTACTACGTGGACTTCCCCACGCAAAGGCGCATCCCTAAGCGGAGCGCTCTCTGGTACCGGGAGAGAGTTCGGGCTTTTCCCTGAGGATGCCTCCGAGGGGTGGCGCGGCTCCCCTTAGGCTGTTTTAGACCGGGGGCTTGTCCTTTTGGGTGGCCGCAAGGTGAGGACTCCCTGAACTTGCGCGGCCTCCACCTGCACCGGTAACAGAGGCCGTAGGGAAACATTTTGGGGCGGAGA
>NZ_JBWGQW010000069.1:0-5624 GCF_056332225.1 Thermus sp.
CCCGCTCGGGCCGCTTCAGGAAGGTGCTCCCCGTAAAGAACAGGGGGTCCTTCAGAAACCGGAACCCCCGCTCCACCGTCCGGGCCTGGTCCTTGTACCGCCTCAGCACCTCCCAAGGGGGAAGCCCCTCCCGGTCCAGCACGTTGGTGGCCAGGAGGAACCGCCCCAGCCCCCGCCTCGCCCGCTCCAGCTTCTCCTCGTCCACCTCCAGGCGGGCCCGCAGGCGGTAGACCACCGCCAAGGGTCGCTCCCCCTTGCGCGGCCGGCCCACCCGCCCCCATTGGCGTTCCTCCTGCACTCCCAGGTAGACTAGCCGGTGCAAAGGAAGCCGGCCGCTGGCCTCGCTCAGGGCCCGCCGGGCGTCCGCCTCACAGGCGAAGGTCCGAGCCGTCAGCTGGCCCAGGACCTTCCGCGCCTCCCCTTCGGCCCGTACTATCCGCTGCCGGAGGCTTGCTTCCTCCATCCCGGCCCGCTCCTGGCTCTCCACCAACAGCCAGCGCTGCCGCACACCCCCGTACGTGGTCCAGGGGGTGGCTTGACGCTCAAGACAGTATCAGCCCCCGGTAGCCGGGCAGCAGAGGCCTCCAGGCCTCCTGGGGTAACTCCTCGCGTAGCAGGGCCCTGGCCTCCTTTAGGGTGGCCGGCACCCGCATGATCCAGGAGAACCCCCGCAGAGCCCTCAGGTTCTCCTGGCTGTAGCTGGCCCCGTCCAGCACCACCACCTCCCCCAGTTCCAGGCCCTGGCGGTAGCGCGCCAGCAGGGGAACCAAGGCCTCCTGGTCCGACTGGTTCCCATCCCCAGGAGCGAAGAGCAGGGGAATCCCCCCGGTATCGGCGCAGATCAGGTTCATCACCCACTGCTTGAGGTCCGGGCGGTGGTCCCGGCTGTAGCCGTGGGTGAGGCGGATAGCCCCGGCCTCTTCCTCCGTCCCCTCGTACCGCCCGTGCACGTGGAAGCTGGTGGCGTCCGCATGCAGGGCCCGCACCGGGAAGGGGAAGGCCTGGCGCGCCCTTTTAAGTACCCCACCGCGGCAAAAGCCGCGGTGGGGGCCCCAAAAGAGCTTTCCCACAGCCAAAGCTTGGGCATCCCGTGTTGCAAAGCCAAGGTGCGGGCACTTAGCCTCCCCGGCCCAGGGCTTCTCCGAGCCGCCTCAGGGCCTCCTCGAGGACCTCGGGGTAGGTGGCGAAGTTGAGGCGCACGTAGCGGTCGTACCCCTCCCCGAAGTTCTCCCCCGGGTTCAGGGCCACCCGGGCCTCCTGGAGGAGGTAGGCCGCCGCCTTGGGGATCCCCGTCTTGAGCCAGGCCAGGTAGGTGCCTTCCGGGGGGAAGTGGCCGAGGCCCACCTCCTTGGCCCAGGCCGCCACCCGGTCCCGGTTCGCCTTAAGCCTTTCCCGGGTTTCCCGAAGCCAGTCCTCCCCTTCCAGGAGGGCGGCCTTCCAGGCGGCCATGGCCAGGACGTTGGGGAAGGTGTGGGGGAGGTGGCGCTTCAGGGCCTCCACCAGGGGCTTGGGCCCTACCGCCGCCCCTATGGGCAGGCCCGCCAGGTTGTAGGCCTTGCCCGGGCCCACCAGGGTGAGGGTCCTTTCCGGGAGGAAGCGGGCCAGGGGGACGTGAGGCCTCTCGTAGGTCAGGGGGGCGTGGAGCTCGTCGGAGACCACGATGAGGTCGTGCTTCTTGGCGATCTGGGCCAGGGCCAGAAGCTCCTCCTCGGTGAACACCCGGCCCGTGGGGTTTTGCGGGTGGCAGAAGAGGAGGAGCCTCGAGGCGTAGGCCAGGCGCTCCAGGCCCGAGAGGTCCAGCCGCCACCCCTCCTCGGTTTCCCTTAAGGGGTTGGCGAGAAGGGTGCGCTTCTGCTCCCGGATGGCGGCCAGGAAGGGGGGGTAGACGGGCACCTGGCTCAGCACCCCCTGCCCGGGGGCGGTGAAGGCGGCCACGGCGGCGTAAAGCCCCACCACCACCCCGGGCATGAAGGCCACCTCCCCCTCGAGGCCTCCCCTTTCCAGGAGGAGGGCCTTGAGCTCCGGGTCCCCTTCCCGGGGCGGGTAGCCCAAAAACCCCTCCGCCCGCTCCCGGATCGCCTTGCGGATGGGCTCGGCCACGGGGAAGTCCATGTCCGCCACCCACAGGGGGAGGACGCCCTCGGGGTAGGCGCTCCACTTCAAGGAGTCCTTGCGGGGAGGAAGCACCATGGGGTTATCTTACCGCCCGGCCCAGGCGCCTCAGCATGTAGAGGGAAAGGAGGACGAGAAAGAGGCTCACCACCTGGGTGGCGGTAAAGAGGCCGATGCCCAGCGCCTCGTTGCGGTAGATGGGAAGCCAAAGGGGGTTCAGGCGGAAGGGCTCCTCCAGGACCGAGCGGAGGACGCTGTACCACAGGAGGAAGTTCCAGAAGGCGTACCCGTAAAAAGGCTTTTTCCTGAGCCAGTAGAAGGAGAGGGGCAGGAGGATGAGGCCCACCAAGGCCCCGTAGACCTGGGTCAGGTGCACCGGGCCCCGGAGGAGTTCTTGGCACCGGTACACCTGGGAAATGTCGTCTATGCCGGGGCAGACCCCGGGGAAACCCCGGGCCCACTCCGGCCAGGTGAAGCCGATGGGCAAGGAGGTGAGGCGGCCTGCGGTGTCGGAGCCGTTCATGAGGTTCCCGATCCTCCCGGCGATGATCCCCAGGGCCACCCCAGGGGTGGCGGCGTCCAGGTAGGGCCACAAGGGATAGCCCCGCCTCCGGTGGAAGTAGTAAAAGGCCAGGGTGCCCCCCAGGATGGCCCCGTGGAAGGAAAGCCCCCCGTGCCAGATATAAAGGATTTCCACCGGGTTTTCCAGGAAATAGCCGGGGGAGGTGAGGACGTACCCGAGCCGCGCCCCCACCACCCCCCACACCACGGCCCAGAAGACGGCGGTTTCAAACCGCTCCGTGTCCAGCCCCCAGGCCTTTAAGCGCCTCTTGGCCAGCTCAAAGCCTATGAAGATGGCCAGGGTGAGCAGAAACCCGTACCACTGGATCCTCAAGGGGCCGATCTGGATCATGGTGGGGTTCATTCCTGGCCTCCCAGAAGCGCCGCCAGGCGCTCGGCGAGCTCTTTCTCTCCAAAGACCCCTTCCAGAAGCACCTCCTCCCCCCAAAGGAGCACCGGGACCCGGAAGGTGTACCGCCGAAAAAGCTCGGGGTCCCGGTCCACGTAGGGGACCCCCAGGGTCCAGAGGGCCCTTTCCGCCTTCTCGCAAAGCCCGCACCCTTCCCGGGTGACGAAGACGATCTCCATGGGGGAAAGCATACCCCACCCCTAGAAGATCTGGCGCAGGACCCAAAGCCCCATGGCCAAGTGGACCAGCACCTTGGCCGCCACGCCCCCCATGAGGCCCACCAGGGTGCCCCAGGCCGCCTTTAGGGCCTCCTCGGGCCTGCGCCCCGAGAGGTACTCAAAGAGCCACGCCAGGAGGAAGGGGAGGACCAGGACCCCCCACACCCCCAGAAAAAGGCCCAGGAGGCCACCCAAAAAGGCTCCCCAGAGCCCCGCCCGGCCCGCTCCGTAGCGCCTGGCGCCGAGGAGGGCCGCCACGTTGTCCAGGAGCATGGCGAGGAGGGCCAGAACTCCGAGGAGGACCCACGTCCCCAGGGAAAGCTCTTGGAAACCCAAAAGGAGCTCGTGGAGGAAGGCGGCGAGGAGGATGACCAAGGTGGCGGGCACCAAGGGGAGGAAGGTGAGGAGGACCCCGAGGATCCAGAGGACCACGAAGAGCCAGTCGGCGAAGGCGTCCACGGGAAAAGCCTACGGCCAGGGCCCATGAGAAGGGAAAGGGACATCCGCCCAGAGGGCTTCCCGTAAGCTTGGGGCCAGGAGGCGGGTATGGACATCGGCCTACCCAAGGAACGGATGGCGCTGAAAAACCTTCCCCTCTTCGGGGAGGGGGTGCGGGAGGGGCGGGTGGCCCTCACCCCCCAGGGGGTGCGGGAGCTCGCCGCCTTGGGCCACCGGGTCTACGTGGAGCGGGGGGCCGGGGAGCGGGCGGGCTTTCCCGACGAGGCCTACGAGGAGGCCGGGGCCAGGCTGGTGAGCCGGGAGGAGGCCTTTGGCCGCCCGGAAGTGGTGCTCAAGGTGGGAAGGCCCACCCTCGAGGAGGTCGCCCTCCTCCGCCCCGGGGCCACCCTCATGGGCTTTTTGCATCTGGCCACCGCGGAGTCCGGCCTCATCGGGGCCATGGCGGAAAAGGGCCTCACCGCCATCGGCTACGAGCTGGTGGGGGAAGGGGAAAGGCGCCCGGTCCTGAAGGCCATGAGCGAGATCGCCGGGAGGCTTGCGCCCCAGATCGCCGGGCGGCTTCTAGAGGCCCCCTTGGGCCCCGGGGTGCTCCTTTCGGGCCTTCCCGGCATCCCCCCGGCGGACGTGGTGGTCCTGGGGGCGGGGGTCCTGGGCCGGGCGGCGGGAAGGGCCTTTTTGGGAGCCGGGGCCTCGGTCTACCTCCTGGACAAGGCCCTTCCCGCCCTGGAGGAGGCGGCCCGGGAGGTCCCGGGGGCCGTCACCGCCCTCGTCACCCAAAGCCGCCTGGAGCGCTACGTGGCCTTCGCCGACGTTTTGGTGGGGGCGGTGGCCGTGCCGGGGGAGCGCGCCCCCGTCCTCCTCACCCGGGAGCTCCTCTCCCGCATGCGCCCGGGCTCGGTCCTTTTGGACTTCGCCATTGACCAGGGGGGCATCGCCGAGACCAGCCGGGTGGGCCTGTACCAGGAGATGGGCGTCACCCACTTCTGCCTGCCCAACGTTCCCGCCCTGGTGCCCCGCACGGCGAGCCACGCCCTCACCGCCACCCTCCTGCCCTTCCTGCTCAGGATGGGGGACGACCCCCTAAAGGTCCCCGCCCTCCGCCAGGGGGCCTACCTCCTCCTTGGCCAGAAAGGAGGCCACCTAGAATGAGCTACCGCAAGAAGCTCACCTCCCCCGAGGACGCCGTGACCCTCATCCGGTCCGGGATGCGGGTCTTCGTCTCCGGCAACGCCGCCACTCCCACGCCCCTCCTCAAGGCCCTCGCCGCCCGCAAGGAGGAGCTGGAAAACGTGGAGCTCGTCCACCTCCTGCAGCTGGGGGAGGACCCCTTCGCCGCCCCGGAGATGGAGGGGCACTTCCGGAGGCGCTCCCTCTTCGTGGGCCCCGCCGACCGGGAGGCGGTGAACCAGGGGCGGGCGGACTACGTGCCCGTCATGCTCCACCAGGTGCCCTGGCTTTTCAAGCGCCGGGTCCTTCCCCTGGACGCGGCCATCGTCCAGGTCTCCCCGCCCGACGAGCACGGCTTCTGCTCCTTGGGGGTGGAGGTCATCGCCACCAAGGCCGCCCTCGAGGCCGCCCCCCTCGTCATCGCCATGGTGAACCCCAGGATGCCGAGAACCCTGGGGGACACCTTCGTCCACGTCTCCCGCTTCACCGCCATCGTGGAGCTGGACTGGCCCCTGCCCGAGCTCAAGCGGGAAGGCTTCGGCGAGGTGGAGCGGAGGATCGGGGAGCACGTGGCGGGCCTCATTGAGGACGGGGCCACCTTGCAGATGGGCATCGGGGCCATCCCCGACGCCGTCTTGGCGAGCCTCGAGGGGCGGAAGGACCTCGGGGTGCACACGGAGATGATCTCCGACGGGGTC
>NZ_JBWGQW010000070.1:0-5379 GCF_056332225.1 Thermus sp.
GGGGCGGATGCTTTCGGCGAGGGAGCAGCCCGCCTCGAGGTCGGGGAGGAGGATGGTCTTTTCGGGGTTAAGCCCAACGAGTCCCCCACGAAGTCCGCCACCTCCTACCTCGGGGAGCTGGTAGGAGCGGGCCAGGATGACGGCGTTGCGCTCCCGCTTGAGCTTCAGGACCTCTTGCGCCAGGGCTTCCCCACGCATCCTAATGTAGGGCCTCCCCTACGGAGACGAAGCCCTGTTCCCAGAAGTGCTCGTCGTAGGCGAAGGCCTTTTCCAGCCGCCTTTCCCGCATGAAGAGGAAGCTCGTCCAGTCCACCAGGCTCACCTCCCGCCTGCCCGAGGCAAGGAGGGCCGTGAGAGCGGCGCGGTGCAGGGCCTCGTCCACGGGCGCTACCTCCACCACCCCCATGAGGTCGTGGACCAGGGCCCGCACCGCCTCCACGCCGAGCCGCCTTTGGACTAGGGCCACGCTCTCCACCACCACGTAGGCGTGGGTCGTCAGCGGCCATCGGGCCTCGAGGAGCTCCCGGAAGGTCCGGGCGGCCTCCTGGTGGTGGGCGTCGTCCCGGTCCAGAAGGGCGTAGAGGGCCGAGGTGTCAAGGAAGACGGCCAAAAGCCTCCTCCAGATACCGGTCGTGGGCCTCGCTCACGTCCCCTCGGCCGGAGGCGAAGCGGCCCAGGGCGAGGAGGGCCCGCCTGGCCTTGTCCTCGTAGCCCTCCTCCTCCAAAAACCGCTCCACTGCCCGGCGCACCAGCTCCGCCAGGGAAACCCCTTCCGCGCGGGCCTTGGCCTTGAGCCGCGCCCACTGGGCCTCGGTGAGCTGCACCTGGGTGCGCACCATGCCATCATGATAGCACACATTGCCATCATGGGTGCACCACCAGGAGGGAGAGGTCCAAGGCCTTGGCCGAGTGGGTGAGGGCCCCCACGGAGACGTAGTCCACCCCGGCCTCCGCCGCCGCCTTCGCCCGCTCTAGGGTCATGTTCCCGCTCGCCTCCAGGGGGACCCGCCCCCCCACGCGGCGCACCGCCTCCCTTAGGGCCTCGAGGGGGAAGTTGTACCTTGTGGTAGTGGGGGGCCTTCGCCTTGGCCCGCCGCACCGCCTCGCCCACGCCCCCCGCCGCTCGGACGTGGTTCTCCTTGAGGAGGATCCCGTCAAATCCAGGGCGCGGAACCCCGGGGTGGTCTTGCGGGCGTCCAGGACCTGGGCCTTGGTGCCCGCCAGGGCCTCCACGTAGGCCCGGGTCAGGGTGGCGATCCCGGAAAGCCTCTGCAGAAGGTTGAGGGCGAGCCTCGGTTTCTCCATTTGTGTAAACGTTCACGATAAAATCTGCACGTGAAAACTCTCCCCACACCAGAAACAAACCCCGGCTCTCGGAGCCTGACGGCGCTCTGACAAAAGCGTGGTGAAGTGAAGCCGGGGTGATAGGGATGAAAAGAAGGGACCTCCTCAAGACCACAGCCCTTATAGGAGGGCTGGCCCTCGCGCCCAAGGGTTTGACCCAGGGAGCTCCCCAGAACCGGCCCTCTCTGGGCCGCAGGTACCGCAACCTGATCGTCTACGTTTACGACGGGTTCTCCTGGGAGGACTACGCCATCGCCCAGGCCTACGCCCGCAGGCGGCAGGGCCGGGTCCTGGCCCTGGAGCGGCTCCTCAGCCGCTACCCCAACGGGCTCATCAACACCTACAGCCTCACCAGCTACGTCACCGAGTCCAGCGCCGCGGGGAACGCCTTTTCCTGCGGGGTGAAGACGGTGAACGGGGGCCTAGCCATCCACGCCGACGGCACCCCCCTCAAGCCCTTCTTCGCCGCCGCCAAGGAGGCGGGGAAGGCGGTGGGCCTGGTGACCACCACCACCATCACCCACGCTACCCCGGCGAGCTTCGTGGTCTCCAACCCCGACCGCAACGCCGAGGAGCGGATCGCCGAGCAGTACCTGGAGTTCGGGGCCGAGGTCTACCTGGGGGGCGGCGACCAGTTCTTCAACCCCGAGAGGCGTCAGGACAAAAAGGACCTCTACGCCCTCTTCGCCCAGCGGGGCTACGGGGTGGTGCGCACCCCTGAGGAGCTTTCCCGTTCCAACGCCAGCAAGCTCCTCGGGGTCTTCTCCTCCAGCCACGTGCCTTACGAGATAGACCGCCGCTTCCAGGGGGTGAAGGTGCCGAGCCTCAAGGAAATGGTGCAGGCCGCCTTGCCCCGCCTCGCCGCAAGCCGCCAGGGCTTCGTCCTGCAGGTGGAAGCGGGCCGGATCGATCACGCCAACCACCTGAACGACGCCGGGGCCACCCTTTGGGATGTCCTGGCCGCCGATGAGGCCCTGGAGCTCCTCACGGCCTTCGTGGACCAGCACCCGGACACCCTCCTCATCCTGGTTTCCGACCACGCCACCGGGGTGGGCGGCCTCTACGGGGCGGGGCGGAGCTACCTGGAAAGCTCCCGGGGGATTGACCTCCTCGAGGCTCAGCGGGCGAGCTTTGAGCACATGCTCCGGGCCCTTGGAAACTCCCCCGAGGCAAGCCAGGTCAAGGAGGCCTTCCGGGCCATGAAGGGGGTGGCCCTCACGGACGCCGAGGCGGAGACGGTGGTGCGGGCCATCCGGGAGAAGGTCTACTGGCCCGAGGGGGTGCGGCACGGGGTCCAGCCCGCCAACACCCTGGCCTGGGCCATGGTGCAGCGGGACGCCCGGAAACCCGACCGGACCAACATCGGATGGTCCTCGGGCCAGCACACGGCAAGCCCGGTGGCTCTCCTCCTCTACGGCCATGGCCTCCGCTTCGTGAACCTGGGCCTCGTGGACAACACCCACGTCTTCCGCCTCATGGGGGAGGCTCTGGGAATCCGGTACGAGAACCCGGCGATGTCTGAGGAGGAGGCCCTGGAGATCCTCAAGAGCAAGGCCCAGGGCACGCTCCACCCCCAGGACGCCTTGGCCTAAGGCCCCCCGGCTCCTCCTTCCTTGCCCCCGCCTAAGGGCGGGGGTCCCTTTTCCCCCGGCCCCGGATCCCAGCCCCGAACCGCGCCTTCCGCCACGCTCAAGAAGCGCTCCGCCGCCCCCCTGAAGGCGGGCAGGTAGAGGTGGACGAAGCTCGCGAGGACCCGTCCGTCGGTGAAGCCCTCCACCTCCTCTCCCCCTACCCGGCGCCAGGCGGGGCTTGGGGAGGAGGGCAGGCGGGCATAGTGGAACTCGTGCCCCTTGAGGCGGTCCCCCTTTCGCGCCACGGGACTATCCCTCAGGGCCTCCACCTCCCGGTAGCCGAGGACGGGCCTCTCCGCCATGCGGGCCTCCCCCGGCACGAGCCCCACCATGGGGAAAAAGCCCTCCCCCACCCAGAGCCCCCGGGCCAGGTACATGTACCCCCCGCACTCGGCCACCACGGGGCCGGGGAAGCGGCGGATGGCCTCCCGCAGGGCCACGTTCGCGGAAAGCCTCTCGGCGAAGAGCTCCGGGTAGCCGCCCCCGAGGAGGAGGGCGTGGGCTTTGGGGAGGGCTTCGTCCTCGAGGGGGCTGAAGGGGACGAGCTCCGCCCCCAAGGCCTCCAAAAGCTCCAGGGCCTCGGGGTAGTAGAAGGCGAAGGCCCGGTCCCAGGCGTAGGCCACCCGGGCCCGGGGCGGGCGCCTTTCCGGGAGGAAGGGCGGGACCTCGGGAAGGGGCGGGGTGGTGGCGGCGAGGGCCAGCACCCTTTCCAGGTCCACGCGGAAGGCCCGCCGCAGGGCCTCGAGGGGCGGGGCCACCTCCCCGGCCAGGACCAGGCCCAGGTGGCGCTCGGGGAGGGCGAGGGCGGGGTCTTCGGGAAGCCAGCCGAGGAGGGGAAGGCCCACGGCCTCGAGGGCCTCCTTCAGGATTCCCGCGTGGCGCTCCGAGCCCACCCGGTTGGCGAAGACCCCCACCACCCGCACCCCGGGGCGGAAGTCCCGGAAACCCTGGGCGAGGGGGGCGATGGAGCCCGCCATCCCCCTGGCGTCCACCACCAGGGCCACGGGGGCCCTAAGGAGCCTCGCCACCTGGGCGGTGGAGCCCACCTCTCCCCTGGGGTCCTTCCCGTCAAAGAGGCCCATCACCCCCTCTATGAGGGCGAGGTCCGCCCCCCTCGCCCCGTGGCGGAAGAGGGCGAGGAGGCCCTTTTCATCTAGGAAGAAGCCGTCCAGGTTGTAGGGCCTCCGGCCTGAGGCCTTCTCCAGGTGGGTGGGGTCAAGGTAGTCCGGCCCCACCTTGAAGGGCTGCACCCTTAGGCCCCGCTCCCTCAGGGCCAGAAGAAGGGCCAGGGAGACCGTGGTCTTTCCGGCGCCCGAGTGGGGAGCGGCGAGGAGGAGGCGCACGGCCTCACCGGGGGGTCAGGGCCTGCAGGAGCCTCGCCGCCTCCGCCTGGGCCAGGTTTCGGAAATCCCCGGGTTCTTTCCCTAGGGCCTCGGCCAGGGCCTCCAGGTAGGCGTCCAGGTACTCCTCCGAGATGAGGGCAGCCACGGTGAAGGCAAGCCTCCGCCAGGACCCCTCCAGGGCTCGGGCCTCCTCCAAGGGGAGGGCCTCGTGGGCCCTCTGGACCACCTGCTCGGTGATCCAGTTCCACATGCTGGTCATCATGGCGTTGGTCACCCCACGCCGCACATGAACCAACCCCACCAAGGCCTGCCAGGCGAAGTACTGCCCGTTGAAAGGCCCCGCCAGTGTGCGGAGGTACCAGTCCCTTAAGGTCTTCTCCCGGAAGGGCCTCTCCCCTTCCCTGAAAAGGGCGCGGGTAGGCGGATGGGCGAAGAGGGTGTCGTAAAAGCCCCGGACTAAGTCCTCGGTAAGGCCCTCCAGTAAGGCGCGGTGGCGAGCCAGGACCTTCCCATCCTCCACGGGACGGAAGCGGGCTTGGGGCGGGAGTTGGGCCCAGATTTCCTGGGCTATGCCGTAAAAGCGGGCCAAGGTTTTCTCCGTCATCGCCTAAAGCATACCTCCAAGGAAACCCCTAGTGCTCTATTCCCCTCTGGGCCGGTACCCCCAGGTCAAAGGCGTGCTTCACCTTCCGCATCTCCGTCACCGTGTCGGCCAGGGCCAAGAGGGCCTCGGGGGCGCCCCGGCCCGTCACCACCACGTGGACGTGGGGCGGCCTCGCCCTCAAGACCTCCAGGAACTCCTCCAGGGAGACCCAGCCGTAGCGCAAGGGGTAGGTGGCCTCGTCCAGGACCACGAGGTCGTAGGCCCCGGAGAGGAGGGCCTCTTTCGCCCGCGCCCATCCCTCTTGGGCAAGGAGGGCGGAGCGGGCGAGGTCCCGGCTCTTCCAGGTGAACCCGTCCCCCAGGCCTTCTATGGGGATGCCGAGGAGGGCGAAGGCCCGGTGCTCCCCGAAGCGGGCGGTCTCGTGCTTGAGGAACTGGAAGATCCGCACCTTTAGCCC
>NZ_JBWGQW010000071.1:0-5254 GCF_056332225.1 Thermus sp.
CATCTGGGCTGGCCCTTCCTTTCGCGACGGGGGTATACTGGGCTCTCAAAGAGCCCATGGCGCCCGGCCCGGTTTACCTCTCCCTTTTGGGCAACGACCCGGCCCCCGCCTACCTGGGGCTGAAGACGGTGGCGCGAAGGGCGGGGGGCGTGGCCAAGGCCATCTTCTACGCCCTTAGGGCGTGGGGCGAGGGCTACGAGGCCAAGCGCCAGGCCCTCTTCGCCCTCCTGGAGGAGAAGGGCATCCCCCACGAGGTTCGCCCCCTTTCCGAGGCACCCGCCCCGGAGGAGGGGACAGGGGAGGTCTGGGCCAACCTCACCGGCGGCTCCAAGCTCTTCGCGGTGCGCCTGCTTGGGCGCCTGCGGCGGCCTGGGGCCCGGGTCTTCCTCCTCGAGGCCCACCGCCCCCTCGAGGCCCCCCGGGCCCTCTTCCTCTGGCCCGAGGAGGGGGCTTTTCCTCTGGAAGCGGAGGCCCTCACCCTGGAGGAGTACGCCCGGCTCTACTTGGAGCCCTTGGGGGAAGCGTGGGCGGAAACGCCCCCGCCCCCGGCCTTCCCCTTCCCCAAGGGGGCCCGGACGGCCCGGCTTCCCCGAAGGGAAGGCGGGCTCTTCGTGGTCTACCGGGGGCGGCCCTACTGGTTTCGGCCCTTTCTGGGGAGCGAGGCCAAGGACATGGCTCGGAAGGCTCTCGCCCGCTTCGCCGAGGAGGCCAGGGAGCTTGGGGGCCAGCTCTGCCTTCCGGTGGTGCCCCACCACGCCGCCAACCTCCGAAACTACCGTCCAAACGAGCGGGATAGGGTCCTCGCCCGCTGGCGGGCCTGGGCGGAGGAGTACGGGGTCTTCCTGGTGGACCCCGGGCCTCCCCTGGAGCGGGAGGTGGCCTCCCTCTTTCGGGAAAAGCCCCTCCCCAAGGCCCCGCCGCCTTCCCAGGGACCGGTTCTTCTCGCCCTGGTCTCCGAGCAGGCCGCGCCCCTCTACGGGGCCTACCTCTACGCCCGCCCCAAGGAGGCCTACCTCCTCACCACGCCGGAGATGGAAGGCCGCCTGCGGTGGGCGGAGGCCTTCTTCCGGGACAAGGGGGTGCGGGTGCACGCCGGCCTCCTCCCCGGGCCCTGGGCCCTTTGGGAGGTGCGGGACCTCTTTTCCCCCGTGGTGGAGGAGGCCCTCAGGCGGGGCCACCCCGTGCACGCCAACCTGAACGGCGGGACCCACGCCATGGCCCTGGGGCTCTACCTGGCCCTGAGGGAGGGGGCCCGGGCCCACTACCTGGAGGGGGACCGCCTCCTTTTCCTGGAGGGAGGGGAGGCCCGGGTGCCCTGGGAGGAGGGGCGGCCCGAGGACCTCCTCGCCCTCCGGGGCTACCGCCTGCAGCAGAGGTGCCCTTCCCTTTCCCCCGACCCGGAGGTCCTGGCCGCGGCGAAGGGGATCCTCCGGCGCTGGGCCGAGGTCCAGGCCTCCTGGAAAACCTCCCCCGTGGTGGACCAGTTCCTCCGCCTCTTCGCCCGGCGCCTCGGATGCGCCTTTCCTCCGAAGGAGCGGGAGAGCCTCAAGGGGCTTGCCCTGGAGTATTTCGTCTACTTCCACCTTCACCAACACCTGGCCTCGAGGGGAGGGACGGCCAGGATGGGCGGGCACCTGGTGCCCCTCGGGGACGGGGCCCTGGCCCCCCAGTCCACCGAGGTGGACGGGGTCTTCTTCCACCGGGGCACCCTCTGGTTCGTGGAGTGCAAGCCCGATGCGGCCAGCCTCAAGGGGCGGGCTCCCCTGATGAGGAACCTGGTGGCCTCCGTGGGGGGAAGCCGGGCCAGGGGGCTCATGGTGGCCCGTTCCTGGGAAGGGGGTTCTGCGCCCTCGAGCCCCAACCTGGTCTACATGGCCCTCGAGGTCGGGGAAGGCGTCCAGGGGGTCTACCGCTTCCCCCAGGACCTGGAGGAGGCCCTAGGCTTGGCGGGGCTCTAGGGTGCCGGTATACTAGGGCATAACCGGAGGGCTTATGGATCACCTTCTCGCTATCGCCCTGGGCCCGGTGCAGGAGTTCATCGCCACCGCCCGGAGAACCCGGGACCTCTTCGCGGGAAGCCGCCTCCTCTCCGAGGCCGCGGCCTGCGCCGCCAAGGCCCTCGCCAAGGAGGTGGGGGTACAAAACCTCATCTTCCCGGCCCCCGAAAGCGAGGCGGCGCTTGAAACCCCAGTCCCGGCCCCCGAAAGCGAGGCAACGCATAAAACCCTGGCCGAGGCGGGCATCCCCAACGTGCTCCTCGTCCGGGTTCCCGAAGGGAAAGACCCAAAGGGCTTGGGGGAAAAAGCCCTAAAGGCCGCCAAGAACTGCCTTCTCGCGCGGGCGAGGGAGGTTTTCACCCCCCGCAAGGACCACCTTCTTTGGGAAGAAGCCCTGGAGCAGGTCAAGGACCTCCTGGAGGGGTACTACGCCTACCTCCCCCTAAAGGGGGACTACCCCGGGGCCCGGGAGCGGCTCATGGCCCTCCTCGCGGCCCGCAAGAACACCCGGGACTTCGCCCCCGCCTCCTGGGGAAGCCCGGCCTACAAGAGCTCCCTGGACGGGGCCCGGGAAAGCGTTCTCCGCCTGCCCCAGGAGGGGGCGGACCGCCTCCGGGTCCGGCTCGGCCTGCGCCCGGGGGAGTACCTCTCGGGCCCGGACCTGCTCAAGCGCTGGTGGCAGACGAAGCACGGCTTCCTCAGCACCACCCACGTGGCGGCCCTCCCCTTCTTTGAGGGGGTGAGGAGGGCGGGCCAGGAGGGGGTGCTGGAGGAGGCCCTAAAGGACCTGGCCCGGATGGCGGGCGAGGAGGCCAGGGAAGGAAACCGCCACCCCGTTCTGCAGCACACCCCCTTCGCGAAGTGGGACGTCCGCCTCCTCTATGAAACCCGCCTCGCCGAGTTCCCCGCCCTCGCCGAGGACTCCGGGCTTTTGGAAAAGGCCCGGGCCCGCCTCCGGGAGCTTTGGAGGGCGCTTTCCCAAAAAGGGGTGAGGGCGCCCCCCGGGGCCTACTACGCCCTCCTCCACGCCGACGGGGACCGGATGGGGGAGGCCCTGGACCGCCTAAAGACCCCGGAGGCGCACCGGGATTTCTCCAACACCCTGGCCCTCCAGTTTGCCGCCGAGGTGAAGGGCCTCGTGGAGGCCCACGGGGGCGCCCTGGTCTACTCGGGGGGGGACGACGTTTTGGCCCTCCTTCCCCTCCACAAGGCCCTCATGGCCGCCAAGGCCCTGGCGGAGCGCTTCCAAGAGGTCATGGCCCCTTTTGGCGGGCCGGAGAAAGCCCCCAGCCTCTCCGTGGGCCTCGCCGTGGTGCACCACCTGGAGCCCCTCCAAGACGCCCTGGACCTGGCCCGCCGGGCGGAGAAGCAGGCCAAGGAGGGAAAGCCCCAGCGCAACGCCCTCTGCGTGGCCTATAGCCCCCGCTCGGGCTCGGAGCGGATGGCGCGGGGCCGCTGGGACGAAAAGCCCCCCCTCACCCGCCGCCTCCTCCGCTACGCCGACCTCCAGCGTGCGGGGGAGGTGCCCTCGAGGGCCGCCTACGAGCTATCGGCCCTGGTGCGGGAGGCGGGCGACGCCCTTCCCGACGAGGCCCTGGTGGCCGAGGCCCTGCGCATCCTGGGGAGGAGGGAGATGAGGCAGGCGTACCGGGAGGAGCTTGAGGCGTGGCTCCGCACCGGCGAGGACGTGCGCCGCTTGGCGGGGGAGCTCCTCCTTGCCCGGCCCTTCGCCGAGGCCCTGGACCAGGCGGGCGTGCCCGTGGAAAGCCGGGAGGTGTGGGATGCTCATTGAGCCTAGGGACCCCCTCATCGTCCGGGACGGCAGGCCCTTCACCAACAGCCCCGGGGCCCGGGCGAGAAGCCTTCCCTTCCCCTTGCCCCAGACCCTGGCCGGGGCCTACCGCACCCGCCGGGCCCTGCTGGAGGGGCTTCCCCTGCCCGAGAAGGCCGAGGAGGTCCTCCGTTGGGGCTTGCGGGGGCCCCTCCTCGCGGAGGAGGGGAGGGAGGGGTGGCGGCTTCTACTGCCCCGGCCCCTAGACGCCCTGAAGCTTGGGGAAAGGGTCTACCCCCTCCGCCCCCTGGAGCTTCCCGAAGGGGCGGGGACCAACCTCCCCGAGGGTCTTCGCCCCGTGGGGCTTCCGAGCCCCTCCCTCAAGGAGAAGCCCGCCCCCCTCAGCGCCTTCTGGTACTGGGAGAGCTTTCTAGAGTGGATCCTAAAGGATTCCCCCGAGGGCTTCTCCCCGGAAGGCCACGGCGGACCCACCCCGGAGGTGCGCACCCACGTGGCCCTGGAAGGGGCCACCCAGACGGCCGAAATGAGTGGCTACGGGCTACAAAACGGTGGTCAAAAGGTGCGCACCCACGTGGCCCTGGAGGGGGCCACCCAGACGGCCCGGGAGGGCTTCCTCTTCCAGACCTCGGGGCTGGAGTTCGCCCGAGGGCGGAGCCGCCTCGCCCTGGTCCTCTGGCCCGAAAAGGAGCTGGAGGGCATCTTCCCCTTGGGCGGGGAAAGGCGCCTCGCCTTCTGGCGCAAGGGGGGCCCTGGGGTGCCCCCCCTGCCCGAGGCGTTGGTGCAAGGCCTGGTCCGGTCCAAGGCCGCCCGCATCCTCTTCCTCACCCCCGCCTTCCTGGAAGGGGCCTACCTCCCCAAGGGCGGGGCTTTCGGCGGGGCCCGGGTGGAGGCGGCGGTGGTGGGGAGGCCCCAGGCGGTCTCGGGCTGGGACCTAAGGGAGGGGAGGCCCAAGCCGAGCCGACGGGCGGTGCCCGCGGGAAGCGTCTACTTCGTGCGGCTTCCCGAGGCCTGGGGCGAAGGGGAGATTCGGGCTTGGGCGGAGCGGACTTGGTTCCAGAACCTTTCCGATGAAGAGCAGGACCGGAGGGACGGCTTTGGCCTGGCCGCCCTGGGGGTTTGGGACGGGACGCTTTGGAAGTGGGAGGGAGCATGAGCCGGAAGGTCCGGGCCTTTGAGGAGGCGTTCGCGCCCAGGCGCAAGGAGGGGGAAGGGGCGCTTTTGCGGCGGGACGGCGCCCGCGTTCTCACCTGGGAGCGCACCTACACCCTGCTCACCCCCCTCTTCGGGGGCGGGGTGGAGCCCAGGGAGGCGGACCCCGTGAGCGTGGTGCGGGCCACGGAGGTGCGGGGGCAGCTCCGCTTCTGGTGGCGGGCCCTGAGGGGTTGGCAGGCTAAGTGCCCGCACCTTGGCTTTGCAACACGGGATGCCCGAGCTTTGGCTGTGGGAAAGCTCTTTTGGGGCCCCC
>NZ_JBWGQW010000072.1:0-5253 GCF_056332225.1 Thermus sp.
GGCGATGGCCAAGGCCATCGCCGCCACGCCCTTGGGCCGGGCGGGGAAGCCTTTGGAGGTGGCCTACGCCGCCCTCTTTTTGGTCTCCGACGAGTCCAGCTTCATCACCGGCCAGGTCCTCTTCGTGGACGGGGGGAGGACGGTCGGGGCGGCCCCCGCCTGATAGGTACCCCACCGCGGCTTTCGCCGCGGTGGGGGCCCCAAAAGGTCTAGCCTTCGCTCGGGCATCAACCGGGGTGCGGGAGGCGGAAGAGGGTGTAGGCTTGGGGCATGCGGGTTCTCGGCGGGTTCCTCCTCCTGGTGGGGCTCGTCCTCGCCTGGTTTCTCCTGAGCCCCTTCGTGGCCCTGGCCCTCGCCATCTTCGCCCTCCTCCTCGCCGCCTTGGCCCTCCCCGTGGCCCTGTTCCTCGCCCTCTTGGGGGCCGCCCTCGGCCTTTTGGGCTTCTTCGCGAAGTGGCTCTTGCCCTTGGGGCTTCTTCTCCTCGCCCTCTGGCTCCTTTTGGGCCCAAGGAAGCCCGTTCCTGAGGGGTGGTGATGGACCTGAGGAGGCTTGACGCCTACTTCCGGCGCATGGTGGAGGAGGGCCTCCTCCCCGGGGCCGTGGTCCTGGTGGCCCGGGGAGGGGAGGTGGCCTTCCTGGGGGTCTACGGGTACCTGGACCCGGGGCGGGGGCTTCCCATGCGGGAGGACGCCCTCTTCCGCCTCTACTCCATGACCAAGCCCTGGGTTTCGGCCCTGGCCCTCACCTTCGTGGAGGAGGGGAAGCTTTCCCTCCTGGACCCGGTGGAGAAGTACCTGCCCGGCTTTGCCGCCCTCAAGGTGGGCCGGGAGGTGGGGGAGGAGGTGGTCTTGGAGCCCCTGAAGCGCCCCCTCACCGTCTACGACCTCCTCCGCCACACGGCGGGCCTCACCTACGGGGTCTTCTTCCGCTCCCCGGTGAAGGGGCTTTACCTCGAGGCCGGGGTGGACCGGTTTGACCTCTCCCGGGAGGCCTTCTTGGAGCGCCTCGCCGCCCTTCCCCTGCGCTTCCAGCCGGGTGAGGCCTTTGAGTACGGCCTCGCCACCGACCTCCTCGGCCACCTCCTGGAGGCCCTTTCGGGGCGGAGCCTGGCGGAGCTTTTGGAGGAGAGGGTCTTCCTTCCCCTCGGCATGGAGGACTCGGGCTTCCAGGCCCTGGACCCCGCCCGCCTGGCCCAGCCTTTCCCCAAGGACCCGGAGACGGGCCGAAGCCTCCGCCTCCTCCCGGTGGAAAGCCCCCCGCCCCGCTACGCCGGGGGGATGGGGGGCGTGGGGACGGCCCGGGACTACCTCCGCTTCCTCGAGGCCCTAAGGACGGGGAAGGGCCTCCTCCACCCCGCCCTGGCCCGCTTCATGGTGCAGGACCACCTGGGGGCCCTCTACCCCGAGGGCCTCAAGCGGGGCCCCGAGTACCTGCCCGGGCCCGGGTACAGCTTCGGCCTCGGGGTGGCGGTGCGGGTGGAGCCCATGGGCTTTTCCCCGGCCTCTCCCGGGGAGTGGACCTGGGCGGGCTTCGGCGGCACCTTCTTCTTCGTGGACCCCTTCCGGGAGATCGCCGCCCTCTACCTCGCCCAGGCCCCGAACCTCCTTTCCGTCCTGGAGCCGGAAAAGGCCCTCCACTCCCGGCTTGGGGCCAGGCTCCAGCACGCCTTCCGCACCCTGGTCTACCTGGGCCTGGAGTGAAGTAGCTCCGCCGCCTCCAGGTTCCCGGGGCGCATGCCCCTAGCCCAAAGGCTCCACCCCCACCGCCTGGGCCAGGGCCCGGGGCAGGAGGTACACTTCCCCCTCCACCTCCACCCGCACGCCTTCGCCCCCCTCCAGCACCCTCAGGGTCCGGCCCGGGGTGAGGCCGAGCCGGGCGAGGAGGTTCAGGGTGCCCCGGTCCTGGGCCAGGGCGCGGGCCACCCGGGCCCGCCCCAGGGGGGCCTCGGTGAGGGGGAGGGCCCTGGAGGAGGGGAGGGTCAGGTCCTTGGTGGGGATGGGGTCCCCGTGGGGGTCAAAGGGGGGGTGGCCCAGGGCCTCGGCGATCCTCTCTTCCAGGTCCTCGCTGATCACGTGCTCCAGCCTCTCCGCCTCCTGGTGGACCTCCTCCCAGCCGTAGCCCAGGGCCTGGTGGAGGTAGGCCTCGAGGAGGCGGTGGTGGCGCAGGACCTCGAGGGCCACCTTCCTTCCCCGCTCCGTGAGCCGGGCCCCCCGGTAGGGCTCGTGCTCCACGAGGCCCAGGGCCTTGAGCTTCTTCAGCATCTCCGTCACGGAGGGCGGCTTGACCGAGAGGCGCTCCGCCAGGGCCTGCGTGGGGACGGGCCCCCCCAGGGCCTCCTCCAGAAGGAAAAGGTGCTTCAGGTAGTCCTCCTGGGCCTCGGTGAGGGGCGGCCTCGCCATCCCCCTAAAGGTAGCATGAGGGCATGGACCTCACCCACTACCCCTACGCCTCCCGCCGCCACGTGGTCCTGGGAAGGCGGGGCGCGGTGGCCACGAGCCAGCCCCTTGCGGCCCTTTCGGGAATGGAGGTCCTCCTCAAAGGGGGAAGCGCCGCGGACGCCGCCCTCGCCATGGCCGCTTGCCTCACCGTGGTGGAGCCTACCGCCAACGGGATCGGGGGGGACCTCTTCGCCTTGGTGTGGGACGGGGCCCTCCACGGCCTGAACGCCTCCGGGAAAAGCCCCATGGCCCTCACTCCCGAGCGCCTGCCCGAGGGAAGGATGCCGGAAAGGGGCTGGCTTCCCGTGACCGTGCCCGGGGCGGTCTCGGGGTGGCGGGCCCTGCACCAGCGCTGGGGCAGGCTTCCCTTCGCCGAGGTCCTCGCCCCCGCCATCCGCTACGCCGAGGAGGGCTTTCCCGTGGGGCCGGAGACGGCGAGGAGCTGGCGGCGGGCGGAGGGCGTTTTTCTCCCCCTGGAGGGGCCCGAGTTCCAGGCCTTCAAGGAGGTCTTCTTCCCCGGGGGGAGGGCCCCAAGGGCGGGGGAGGTGTGGCGGAGCCCCCTCCACGCCAAGACCTTGAGGGAGATCGCGGAGAGCTACGGGGAAAGCCTCTACCGGGGGCCCCTGGCCGAGGCCCTCCTCCGCTTCAGCGAGGCCACGGGGGGGCTCCTTGCCCGGGAGGACCTCGAGGGCCACGCCCCGGAGTGGGTGGCCCCCCTTTCCACGGAGTACAAGGGCCTCACCGTGTGGGAGCTTCCCCCAAACGGCCAGGGGGTGGCGGTCCTCCTCGCCCTGAACCTCCTCTTGGGGTTTGACCTGAGGCCGGAGGACCCCTGGAGCTACCACGTGCAGATTGAGGCCATGCGCCTCGCCCTGGCGGACACCTACCGCTTCGTGGCCGACCCCCGGCACATGGAGCTCTCCCCGGAGGCCTTCCTGTCCAAGGCCTACGCGGCGGAGAGGAGGAGGCTCATCGGGGAAAGGGCCCTTCCCCGGGTCCTTCCCGGGCTTCGCCCCGAGGGGACGGTCTACCTCGCGGCGGCGGACGGGGAGGTGATGGTCTCCCTGATCCAGTCCAACTACCAGGGGTTCGGCTCCGGGGTCCTGGTGCCGGGGACGGGGATCGCCCTGCAGAACCGGGGCCTGGGGTTTTCCCTGGAGGAGGGGCACCCGAACCGGGTGGGGCCGGGGAAGCGGCCCTTCCACACCCTCATCCCGGGCTTCCTCACCCGGGAGGGGAGGCCCCTTGGGCCCTTCGGGGTCATGGGGGGGTTCATGCAGCCCCAGGGGCACGTCCAGGTGGTGGTGGGCCTCGCCGACTTCGGCCTGAACCCCCAGGCGGCCCTGGACCGGCCCCGCTGGCAGGTGGTGCCGGGGGACGAGGTGCTCCTGGAGCCCGGCATCCCCCAGGCCACGGCGCTTTTCCTCAAGGACCTCGGGCACCGGGTGCGCTACGAGGCGGAGTACGGCCTCTTCGGGCGGGGGCAGGCGGTCTTCCGCCTGGGGGAGGCCCTCGTGGGGGCGAGCGACCCCAGGGCCGAGGGGCTCGCCCTGGCCCTCTAGAGGCCCAGAAGGCGCTTCAGGCCCAGGGCGGCCTCCACCCCTTGGGTGCCGTAGTTGTTGTTGAAGATGATATAGACCCGCTCCGCCCTTTCCGCCAGGGTGCGGGTGGCCTGGGCGAGGTCCAGAAGCTCCTCCTCGGAGTAGCGCCAGTTGAAGCGCTCGTAGGGGGCTCGGTGGGGTCCCTTCCAGGTCTCGGCGTTCCGCCCGTGGCAGCGGAGGACGGCCACCTCCCGGGTGGGCTCCAGGACCCTGGGCGGGGCCTCGGGGTGGGGGGGCGCGTCCACGCTCACGTGGACGAGGCCGAGGCGGGCGAGCTCCTTTTTCACGAAGCCCCAGGCGGCGTACCACCTGGGGTTTCGGAACTCCACCGCCACCAGGTACCCCTGGGTCCTTTCCGCCAGGCGCTCCAGGTACTGGAAGCTCCGGGGCTTGGGCTCGGTCCAGGGGGGAAGGCCGAAGTGGAGGTAGCCCAGCTTGCCCGCTTCCTTCAGGGGCTCTAGGGCGGCGAAAAAGCGCCCCCAGGCCTCCTCCACCACCTCCTCCGGCACCTCCCGCTGGGGGAGGTGGCCTTCCTTTTGGGGGAGGAGGGCCTTGAGGTCCTTGGGAAGGGCGCCCGCCTCCAGGCCGTGCCCGGTGAAGGCGGAGAAGGCCTTGACGTGGAAGAGGAAGCCCTTTGGGGTCCTCTCCGCCCACTTCCGCACCGCCTCGAGGCGGGGCAGGGCGTAGAAGGTGCTGTCCACCTCCACGGTGTCAAAGAAGCGGGCGTAGTGGCGGAGGCGCTTTTCCGGGTGGTTTCTCGCCCCGGGAGGGTACCAGCCCGAGGCGAGGAGGGTGGGGTCGGTCCAGCTCGCCGTGCCCACGCGGACTTCCGCCACCCCTCCATTCTAGGGCCCTTCTTGGCCGCCGCCCGCTACCATGGGGTCATGGCCTCCTCCTGGCCCAAGCCCCGCCTCGTGGTGAGCGCCTGCCTGGGGTTCGCCGCGGTGCGCTACTCGGGGGAGCTCATCCCCGACAAGGTCGTGGCCGCCCTGAGGGAGCACGTGGACTTCGCCCCGGTCTGCCCCGAGGTGGAGATCGGCCTCGGGGTGCCGAGGCCCGTGGTGCGCCTGGTGCGGGGGGAAGGGGGTCCCAGGATGGTCCAGCCCCGGACCGGGGAGGACCTCACGGAGAGGATGGAGGCCTTCGCCGAGGCCTTCCTGCGGGGCCTCGGGCGGGTGGAGGGCTTCCTCCTCAAGAACCGCTCCCCCTCTTGC
>NZ_JBWGQW010000073.1:0-2488 GCF_056332225.1 Thermus sp.
CCCCCACCCTCCGGGTGGCCGTCCCCCTTCCGCCCGCCAGGCCGCCCGTGTCCAGGCCCCCGCTCCTTCCCCGGGCCGCCCTCCTCGCCTTGGGCCTGCCCCTGGTCCTTTACCCCGCCCTGGTGGGCGCCATCCCCGGCCTTTTGGTCCTCCTCCCCGCCCTGCACCTCCTCCTCACCCAGGAGAGGCTCCTCGCCCGGGGCGGGGCGGCCAGGGAGTACGTGGGGGCCTTCAAGGGGGTGCTCTTCGGCCTGGCCCTGGCCGTCCTCCTGGGGGGTGGCGTTCACGGCGTCCTCCCTTCCCTGGCCGGAGGGCTCGCCTACGCCCTTCTTCCGGGCCTCTACGGCGTGGCGGCGAGCCTGTGGCCCCTCCCCCTGGGGCGGGCGGCCCGGCTCTACGCCCAGGCCATGGGGGACGCCCTGGGGCCCGCCGCCCTCCTCGCCCCCCTGGCCCTCCTCTACCACCCGCCCCTGGGCCTGGCCCTCCTCTGGCTCGGGGCGCTCTCTCTCCTCGGCGGGCACTTGGGCCGGGAGTAGCAACAAAAGCTTGCGAGTAAAGAAAACCTGTGGCAACATAAGGGCATGAAGGTACGCCTTGTGGCTCTCCTGGCCCTGGCCCTGGCGCTTCCCGCCCGGGCCCAGGTGGTGCTCAAGACCTACTACGCCGAGGACCTGGTGAAGACCCCCGGGCTCATCGAGGTGAGCCCGGGCTTCACCACCGTGCTGGACTTCTGGGACACGGTGGACGCGGCCTTTTCCGCCAAGCGGGAGCTCCTGCGCCTCGAGGGCGGGGGAAGCAGGCTCCTCCTCTCCGCGGGCCTGCAGGCCACCCAAGCGGGGGCCGTGCCCGTGAAGAGCGGGATGACCGACCTGGTGGTGGAGGTGGGGGGGAGGACCCTCCTCTTCACCGTGCGCATCGGGCCGGGCGAGTACCCCCGGCGCTACCAGGTCCTCCTCAAGAGGACCCAGGGGGGCACCTACGCCCCCGTGGGGGCGGCCTCCACGGACTTCCGGGAGACCCCGGCCCTCCCCGCTCCTTCCCGCCCTGCCCAGGGGGTGCAGGCCCCGCCCCCGGAGCCCCAGGTGGCCTTCACCACCACCGTGGAGGCCCCCTCGGGCGCGGACGGGAGGGTGAGCGTCTTCTTCACCCTGGAGAACCGGGGAAGGAACCCGGTGAGCTTTGCCCTCAACGACCTCCAGATCCTCCAAGAGGGAAAGCCCCTTCGGTTTGAGGTGCGCCGCGATCCCCTGAAGGCGGTGCTGGCCCCGGGGGAGGGGCAGAGCGGGGTCATCGTGGTGCAGGGGGCGAAGCCCGGGGAGATTCTCCTCAGGTGGCGGGGGGTAGAGCTTGGACCGGGGCGGAGCTTCCTCCTGGAGAGGAGGCTCTTGGGGAAGGCCCTGGAGATCCAGGTCTCCCCGGAAGGGAGGTAGGGTGGAGCTCCTCGCGCCCTGGCTGGAGGGCCCCTTCACCCTGAAGGAGGCCTCGGAGCGCTACGGGGAAGCCCTGGTGGCGGAGGCCCTGAGGGAGCGGGTGCTGAAGCCGGTGATGACCCGGCTCGGGCCCGTCCTGGTCCCCGGGGGACGGGGGCGGGTGCTCCTCGGCCTCACCCGGTACTACACCCCCAGGCCCGGGCCTCTGGAAGTGGCCCTTCTGGTGCGGCGGCAAGCGGAGGCCATGGCGAGGGAGGGCTACCGCGTCCTGAGGCGCCAGGGGGCGAGGGCCATCCTGGAAGGGCGCGGGGAGCGGGTCCTCCTGGTGGGGAGTCGTGGGCCCTTAGGGAGGCGGCCCAAGCCCCAGGACGACCTCGAGGCCAGCGCCACCCGGGTAGTGGTCCTGGTCCCCGAGGGGACCGTGAGGCGGTCCCGGATAGAGGTGAGGGAGGTGGGGGTTGGGAGCGGTTGACGCCATCATGTGGAAGCTCGTCCTGAGCCTGGTGCCCCCCAAGGGGGTCATCCTGGCCGCGACCACCCTGGGGCTCACCCTGGGGGGCGTGCTCATCGCCATCGGGGAGCGGGACCGGGGCATCGGCTACCTCATCGCCGCCCTAGTTGGGGGAATCCTGGCCTGGAACGCCAAGGCCCTGCTCAGCCTTTTTCTATGACCGATCTCCTCTGCACCCTTACCCGGACCGTCTGCGCCCTCACGCCCACCGTGGTGCTGGTGGGGGCCCTGGTCCTCCTGGGGGTGGTCCTCCTGGGCTACCGGGTGATCATGGGCGACCTCCGGCGGGCCAAGTGGAGCCTGGTGGCCCTCCTCCTGCTGGCCGGGCTCCTCGCCCCGGTGCCGAACGGGCAGGGGGGGAAGACGGCGGCCTTCTATCCCATCCTCCGCATGCTCACCGGGGGCTACGGGGCCTGCGTCTTCATCGGACCGCCTCCCCCCTACAGGCCCAGCCCGGAGGAAAAGCCGGTGAAGGGCCTCTCGTGCGGGGGGTCTTGAGGGGTTTGGTGTAAGATAAGCTACATGGTGAAAGCGAGGCACTCCGCCA
>NZ_JBWGQW010000073.1:2582-4969 GCF_056332225.1 Thermus sp.
CACCACGCTCACCCTGGACGCCCAGGGAAGGGTGCTCCTTCCCCGCCCCTTGCGGCAGGCCCTGGGCCTGGGACCGGGGACCCGGCTGTTGGCCCTGGTGGAAGACGGGCACCTGCTCCTCATCCCCTGGGAGCGGGCGGAGGAGGAGCTTTGGGCGGAGCTTTCCGACCTCAAGGAGAGCCTCGCCGAGGAGCTCCTGAGGGAGAGGCGGCTTGAGGTCGAGCGGGATGGCTGAGAAGCCGCCCGCGTTTCTTTTGGACGCCTCCGCCCTCCTCGCCTACCTGCAGAGGGAGCCGGGCTTTTTGGCGGTGCGGGAGGCTCTTCGGGAAGGGGCGGCCATCAGCGCCGTGAACCTGGCCGAGGTGGCGGGCAAGCTCAAGGTCAAGGGGAAGGACCCAGACCGCATCTTGAGGCGGCTTCTCGCCATGGGCCTTGAGGTCCTGCCCTTCACCCTGGAAGAGGCCCTGGAGGCGGGCGCCCTAGACCCCTTGACCCGGCCCCTGGGCCTTTCCCTGGGCGACCGGGCCTGCTTGGCCGCTGGGAAGGTGCGCCGCCTGCCCGTCCTCACCACCGACCGCGGCTGGCTCGGGGTGGTGCCGGGGGTGGAGGTGCGCGTGGTGCGCTAAGCCCAGGGGGCCTCGAGGACCCTCCCCCCGGGGAGGAGGGCCTTCAGGTAGGCCACGCGCTCGGGGACCGGAGCCCCCCAGACCTGGCCCACGAACCTCCGGGCGAAGGCCTCCCCCTTGGCCCGCACCCGGGCCCGGGAGTAGCCCCCGGCGTCGTACTCCACCGCCACGGGGCCCTCGGGGGTGAACCACACGGCGTCGGGCTCCTCCACGGGGTGGAGGCGCTTCCGGCTTACCCGCCAGGCTTCGGGATCGGGGGGGACCCCCAGGCGGAGCCTTAGCTCGGCCACCCCCGCCAGGTGGCGGAGGGCGGTGAGGGGGAAGCCCGCCACCTCGGGGAGGGCGTAGAAGACCACGGGCTCGGGGGCGCGGTAGTAGGTGAGGCCCAGATAGCCCGCCACCCGCACCGCCTCCTCCGGGGGGGTGAGGCCCCAGCGCTCCGCCTGTTCCTCGGACCAGGCGAGGTCCACGGAGAGCGGGTGCCCCATCACTGCAGGACCAGGACGGTGAGGGGGGTGCCCTCCTGGACCTCGGCCACCCGGACCACGGCCCTCGTTCCCTCGGGAACGGAAAACAGGTCCGCCGCCGCCGCCCCCAGGAAGAGCTCCAGGGGCGGGGCCTGGCCCTGCTGGATCACCGTGCCCCCCGGGGTGGTGGTGATGGTGGTCTGCTGGCTCCGGGCCCGCACGTAGTCGGAAAGCCCCCTCAAGGAGCCCCGCACCAGGTCGGCCACGAGGGAGGGGGCCTCCTCCCGCACCTGGGCGGGCAGGCCCTGGGCCAGATCCGCCCCCAGGACCACGGCCTTGAGGGGGTAGACCTTTCCCGCCAGCACCGCCTGGTCCAGGTTCACCTCCACCCGCCGGGTGGGGGAGAGCTTGGCCTTCCCCAGGAAGGTGGCCCCGTCCTCGGTCTCCAGGGCCACGGGCACCTCTTGCCCCTCGGGCACCACGAGCTTCACGGCCAGCCTCCCGGGAAGCCGGGTGCCGGGGAGGTAGGGCCTTGCGTCCCCGGGGGCCGCCTGGTTCGGTTTGCCCGGAGGAGAGGCCCCGGGATTGCCCGGAGGAGGGGCCCCAGGGCTGGAGGCCGAGGCCCCCGGACCGAAGATATCGGGCAGGTTGCGCTCAAAGAGGCCCGGCTCCGAGGGCGGGGGAGGGGGGCTTGCCTGGGCTTGCGGGGCCTCCCGCTTCTGGTAGGCCACGAAGGAGGCCATGGGGGGCACCTGGCCCTTGTCCTCGCCGGAGCGGGTGTAGAGGGCGAGGGACGGGGCCTGGGCGCTTCCCCCTCCCCCGGAGAGGGGGACGGCCAGGGTGGGGCCCTTTTCCGCCTTGTCCTCCCCCCCTCCGGGGCGGGTGTAGAGGGCAAGCCCGGGCGCGGGGGCCGCCCCCTCCTGGGCCGCCGGGCGCAGGTAGAGGGTCATGGCCGGGGCGAGGTCGGCCTGGAGCGCGCCCGCCCCAGCGGGGTACGCCCCCGAGGGCGCGGGGGGAGGTGGGACCTCCCCGGTGGGGGCGGGCGTGGGCGGAGGCGGAACGGGCCCGGCGGGGGCCTGGGGCGTCCCGGTGGAGCCTTGGCCGGGCGCCTGGCCCTGGGGGCTTTCCCCAGCCGCTTCGCCCTGGGAAGGTCCTTGTGGACCACCATGCACGAGTTCGTGGCCCAGCCCCCCCCGGGCTTCCGCGCTTTGGACCTCGCCAAGGGGCTTTTGGAGCTCGGCTTCCACCCGCCCACGGTCTACTTCCCCTTGATCGTCAAGGAGGCCCTCATGGT
>NZ_JBWGQW010000074.1:0-4955 GCF_056332225.1 Thermus sp.
GGGGCGGAAGATCTTCCCCCGCCTCACCGTGGAGGAGAACCTGGAGATCGGGGCCTACCTGGAGAAGGACCGCAAGGGCGGGCCGCCTCGCAGATTGGCTGGAGGAGTTCCTATGAAGAGGGTGCACGTCATGGGCATTGAGGGGGTGGGAATGAGCGCCTTGGCCCGCCTTCTTCTGGCGGAAGGGGTGGAGGTGACGGGGTGCGACCTCGCCCCGGGGAAGCGGGCCACGGCCTTGGGGGTGCCGGTCCACGCCGGGCACGACCCGGAGCACCTAAAGGAGGAGGACACCCTGGTGGTCCCCACGCCCATTCCCCAAGACCACCCCGAGGTGGTGGCCGCCAGGGAGCGGGGCCTTAGGGTCTTGAGGCGCATGGAGCTTCTGGCCCAGCTCCTGGCCCAAGGGCCTTCCCTGGGGGTCACGGGAACCCACGGCAAGACCACCACCACGGGGATGCTGGCCAGCATCCTCCTCGCCGCGGGGCTGGACCCCTGGGTGCTCCTCGGAGGGGAGCTTTCCCTCCTCCCCGGGAACGCCCGCTACGGCCTGGGCCCCCGCCTGGCCGAGGTGGACGAGTCCGACCCCCTGTTCCGGGAGGTGAGGGTGGAGATCGCCGTGGCCACCAACCTCGAGGCCGACCACGTGGCCCCCCCGGGGCACCGAGCCCCCAACTACCACGGGAGCCTGGAGGAGCTCAAGGCCGCCCTGCGGGGCTTTCTGGAAGGGGCAAAGGTGGTGGTGGTCCCCGCCTCCGATCCCCTGCTCCTAGAGCTCTCCCAGGGGCTACCCCGGAGGACCTTTGGCCCCGGGGGGGAGCTTTCCGCGGAGGAAGCGGAGCTTGGCCCCTCGGGGAGCCGCTTCCTCCTGGTCCACCGGGGAAGGGCCTTGGGAGAGGCCAGGCTCCAGGTCCCGGGGAGGCACAACATCCAAAACGCCCTGGCCGCCGCCCTGGCCGCCCTGGCCCTGGGCGTGGCCCCCGAGGCCGTTCTGGAGGGGCTCGCCCGCTTCCCCGGGGTGGGGCGGCGCTTCCAGCGGGTGGGGGAGGTGCGGGGGGCCCTGGTGGTGGACGACTACGCCCACCACCCCACGGAGGTGCGGGCCACCCTCGAGGCGGCGGGCCACCTCGGGCGGCGCCTCCGGGTCCTCTTCCAGCCCCACCGCCTCCTGCGCACGGAAAGCCTCTGGCGGGAGTTCGTGGGGGCCCTATCCTTGGCGGAAGAGGTGGTGGTCCTCCCGGTCTACACCGCCGGGGAGAAGGGAGGGGTTTCTCCGGAGGAGCTGAGCGCGAGGATCGCCGAGGAGCTTCGCCGCCAAGGGGTGGAGGCCCGGCTTCTCGGCAAGGAAGAGGCCCTGGCCTACGCCCGGGCCGCGGCCGCCCCGGGGGACCTTTGGCTTACCCTAGGAGCGGGGGACGTGACCGAGCTCGCCTGGAGGCTCGTCCATGAGGGTTGAGCGGGTGCTCCTCAAGGACTACACCACCCTCGGGGTGGGGGGCCCGGCGGAGCTTTGGACCGTGGAGACCCGGGAGGAGCTCAAGCAGGCCACGGAGGCCCCCTACCGGGTGCTGGGCAACGGCTCCAACCTCCTGGTCATGGACGAAGGGGTGCCCGAGCGGGTGATCCGCCTCGCCGGGGAGTTCCAAACCTACGAGCTGAAGGGGTGGGTGGGGGCGGGGGTCCTGCTCCCCCTTTTGGTGCAGGAGGCGGCCCGGGCGGGGCTTTCCGGCCTCGAGGGCCTCCTCGGCATCCCCGCCCAGGTGGGGGGCGCGGTGAAGATGAACGCCGGCACCCGCTTCGGGGAGATGGCGGACGCCCTGGAGGCGGTGGAGATCTTCCACGACGGGGGCTTTCACGTCTACGCCCCGGCGGAGCTCGGCTTCGGCTACCGCCAAAGCCGCCTTCCCAAAGGAGGGATCGTGACCCGGGTGAAGCTAAAGCTCAAGGAGAGGCCCCGGGAGGAGATCCAAAGGAGGATGGCCGAGGTGGACGCCGCCCGCAAGGGCCAGCCCAAGCGGAAAAGCGCCGGATGCGCCTTCAAGAACCCGCCGGGGCAGTCGGCGGGCAGGCTCATCGACGAAAGGGGCCTCAAGGGGCTCCGGGTGGGGGACGCCATGGTGGCCCTGGAGCACGGGAACTTCATCGTCAACCTGGGCCAGGCCACGGCCAAGGACGTGCTAGAGCTTCTACGGCGCATTCAAGAGGAGCTCCCTTTGGAGCTGGAATGGGAGGTGTGGCCATGAGTTTAGGGAAGTTTCCCCCTCGGAGGCTAAAATGGGCCTCGTGAGGTTTCTCCTCGTCTTCCTCCTCCTCGCCACCCTCTACGTGGCCAGCCTGGTCCTCTTCCCGGTGGAGGAGGTGGAGGTGGTGGGCTTAAAGCACCTCCAAAGGGAAGACGTCCTCGCCCGCGCGGGCCTTTACCCCGGGGAGGCCTGGCTCTGGGTGGGCCCCTCCCGCCTCGCCCCCCTCCGGCAGGACCCCTGGGTGGCGGAGGCCCATCTGGAAAAACCACGGCCGGGAGCGGTGCGCCTCCTCCTCCGGGAACGGGAGCCCTTTTTGCCCTTGGCGGACGGCTCCGCCCTGGCGGAGGACGGCACCCTGCTCCCCGGAGGAGCCCCCTACGCCCCAGGTCCCAGGGTGGAAGGAACGGGCCCCCTGCCCAAAGCGGACCTCCTGGCCCTGGCCCGGGCCTTCCCCAAGGCCAAGAGGCTCAGGTACACCCCGGCGGGCTACTGGGTGGAGGGGGAAGGCGCGACCCTTTTTGCCCCGGAGGTCCGGTTTCTGTTAGAGTATGCTCAAACAGGTGCTCCTTTGCGGGAAGGCCGGATTTACCTGTATTCTTGGGGGGTGAGCGTAGGCCCATGATTATCGCCGGATTGGACGTTGGCACCAGCAAGGTCACCACCGTCATCGGGGAGCTGGCCCCCGATGGCGTTTTGGACATCATCGGGGAGGGCACCGTCCCCTCCCAGGGGCTCAGGCGGGGGGTGGTGGTGAACCTGGAGCGCACCACCGAGGCCATCCGCCAAAGCCTCCACCAGGCCGAGCGGGTGGCCGGGGTTCGGGTGGAGCGGGTGGTGCTGGGGGTGGGGGGACCCCATCTGAAGAGCGTTACCAGCCACGGCCTGGCCGCCATCCGCCGGGGGCAGAGCATCGCCCAGGCCGACGTGGAGCGGGCCATTGAGCAGGCCAAGGCCTATCCCTTTGACACCGAGCTGGAGCTGCTCCACGCCTTGCCCCTGGAGTTCAAGGTGGACGGGCAGGAGGGCATCCGCGACCCCGTGGGCATGGCGGGGGTGCGCCTCGAGGTGGAGGTCCACCTGGTGGCGGCGGGAAGGGGGCCCTTGGCCAACCTCCGCCGGGCGGTGGAGGACGCCGGCCTGGGAATCGAAGCCCTCGTGGCCCAGACCCTGGCCTCGGGCCTCGGGGCCCTGACCCCTGAAGAGGAGCAGATGAACGTTCTGGTCCTGGACGTGGGCGGGGGCACCACGGACGTGGCCGTCTTCCGGGAGGGGCGGCTCGCCCACTCCTCGGTCCTCCCCCTGGGCGGGGACCACGTGACCCAGGACATCGCCCAGCTTTTGAAGATCCCCTTTGAAGAGGCCGAGCGGGTCAAGAAGAAGTACGGGGCCGCCCTTCCCGAGCTCGCCGACCCCGAGCTCGTCCTGGAGATCAACCAAGAAGGCGGCTCCCTGGGGGAGGTGCCCGCCCCCGAACTTGCCCGCATCATCCGGCCCCGGCTTAGGGAAATCCTCCACCTCGCCCGCCAGTCGGTGGACGAGGCCTTGGGTCCTTTGGAGGTCCGGATCAACCGGGTGGTCCTCACCGGGGGAACCGCCCTCCTTCGGGGCTTTGACCTCCTGGCCCGCCAGCAGTACGGCCTTCCCGTGCGCCTGGGTAAGCCCCACGGGGTTTCCGGCCTCACCGACGTGGTGGCCACCCCCGCCCACGCCACCGCCGTGGGGCTGGTGCGCTACGGGGCCACCCTACCGGTGCGCGCCCCCGAGGCCCGCCGGGGGCGGGTAAAGGAGAAGCGGGAGGAAGGGGCCAAAGGCGAAGGGATTTGGGCGCGGATCAAGGAGATTCTCAGCAACCTGTTCTGAGGAGGGGAAGATGCAAGGAGCCGTTATCAAGGTCATCGGCCTCGGGGGAGCGGGCAACAACGCGGTGAACCGCATGATCGAGGCGGGCCTCTCCGGGGTGGAGTTCATCGCCGCCAACACCGACGCCCAGGTGCTGGCCAAAAGCCTCGCCGATGTGCGCATCCAGCTTGGGGAAAGGCTCACCCGGGGGCTCGGCGCCGGGGCCAACCCCGAGATCGGGGAGAAGGCGGCCCTCGAGGCCGAAGACCTCATCGCCGAGGCCCTGGAGGGGGCGGACCTGGTCTTCATCACCGCCGGCATGGGGGGAGGAACCGGCACGGGAAGCGCCCCGGTGGTGGCCGAGATCGCCAAGCGCCTAGGGGCCTTGGCGGTGGCCGTGGTCACCCGCCCCTTCAGCTTTGAGGGCCCGAAGCGCCTCAAGGCGGCCGAAGAAGGGATCAAGCGCCTCAAGGAGCGGGTGGACGCCATGGTGGTGGTCCAGAACGACCGCCTCCTCTCGGCGGTGGACAAGAAGATGAGCCTCAAGGACGCCTTCCTCATCGCCGACCGCGTCCTGTACCACGGGGTGAAGGGCATCACCGACATCATCAACCTCCCCGGCCTCATCAACGTGGACTTCGCCGACGTGAAGGCCCTCCTGGAGGGGGCGGGCCAGGTGCTCATGGGCATCGGGGCCGGGCGGGGGGAGAACCGGGTGGAGGAGGCGGCCAAGTCGGCCACCATGAGCCCCCTCCTGGAGCGCTCCATTGAGGGGGCGAGGCGGCTCCTCCTCAACGTGGTGGGCTCCGAGGACCTCTCCCTCATGGAGGCCGCGGAGGTGGTGGAGAGGATCCGCGAGGCCACCGGCCACGAGGA
>NZ_JBWGQW010000075.1:0-4715 GCF_056332225.1 Thermus sp.
GTTCCGTCCGTAGGAGGCAAGCTCCCACCGGGCCGCCCTCCGCGCCCTCCGGGGCAGGTGGGCCTGAAGCTCCCGGAGGAGGTCTTCCAGGGTCCACCGCTTCCCCCCGCCCCGGGTCCACTCCGGGGGGTGCAGGAAGGGGTTCCGGGAGAGGAGGCCGTTGTAGCCCGGGTCCGCCCCGTAGAAGGCCTCCAGCAGGGCCTCCACCCGGGCCAGGAGGGCCAGGGTCCTCCGCAGGGTCTCCTGCCGTTCCGGGGGCACCCGCAGGGGGATGGGGTCGATCTCGTACCAGGCGTGGAAGTGGCCCGTCTGGAGGTTGATCAGCGTCAGGCTGGGGGGGAGGGCGAAGAGGCGCTCCTCCACCAAGGGCCAGGGAAAGCCCTCCTCCTCCTCGTAGGCCCTAAGCGTCCCGCCCCGCTCGGAAAGAAACCTCCGGGCGAGCTCCAGGATCGCCTTGGGCTCAGGCACCTCCACGCTCCAACCCCCTCAGGATCAGGTCGTAGTACCCCCGGGCCACCTCCTCCGCCCGCATGGGCCCCTCGGGCCGGAACCAGCGGATCATCCAGTTGAGCATGGAGAGGATGGCCCGCCCCGCCAGGGCCACGTCCACCTCCCGGAAGGCCCCGGCCTCCACGCCCCGCCTCAGGATCGCCCGAAGGTTTTCCTCGTGCCGGTCGCGGAGGCGGACGGTGGCCTCCCGGTGCGCCGGAGAGAGGCTTTGCAGGCCCTGGAGCATGGCCACGAAGAAGGGGCGGTTCTCCTCAAAGTAGCGGGCGTGGGCCTCCATGAAGCGGAGGAGGGCGGCCTTGGGGTCCGCTATTCCCAAGGCCTCCTCCCCCGCCGCCACCAGGCCCCCCAGGGCGAGGAGGCTGATCTCGTAGAGGATCTCCTCCTTGCTCCCGAAGTGGTGGTAAAGGGCGGCTTTGGAGAGGCCCAGGGCCTGGGCGAGGTCCTGGACGCTGGCGGCCTCGTAGCCCTTCTCGGTGAAGAGCTTGGCGGCTTCTTCTAGAATGCGGTCCCTGGTGGTCGTCAGCATGGTCCCACCGACCGGTCGGTAAGTCCACTCTACGCCTTCGCCCCCCTCTCGTCAACCGCCCGAAGTTTCTGGCCCGGGCCGGGCTTGACGGACTGCTCCTTGCGCCATCAACCTTGCGCTATGGGGCAAGCCAAGCTCATTCCCTTGCCGGAGTACGCGCGGAGGGCCGGGATCCCCCTTAGCACCCTGCGCCTGCACATTCGTGAGGGGCGGATCCAGGCGGTGCGGCTCGGCCGCTACTGGTATATCCCCGTTGAGGAGAAGGGGAAGAGGGAGGGTAAGGGGCGGGTCTTCACCCTCTTCACCCACGCCGGTGGGGCGGGCAAGACCTCCCTGGCCCGGGACTTGGGCTTTGAGCTGGCCTCGAGGGGATACCGGATCCTTCTGGTGGACGCCGACCCTCAGGCGAACCTTTCCGCGTGGCTGGGCGTGGACCTGTCCGAGGTGGAAGACCAGGAAACGCTCCTCGCCGTGGTGGAGGGGAAGGGTCTGCCGGAGCCGCGCCGGATGGAGGTGGGGGGAATCCCGGTGGGCCTTGTGCCCGCCAACATGAACCTGGCCATGGCCGAGGTGGTGATCCCCACCAAGAGCCTCGGGATGGTCTTGCTCCGCACCGCCTTGATGGAAAGCGGAGCCCTGGAGCGCTACGACTTCGTCCTCATTGACTCCCCCCCTTCCCTCGGTCCCATCGCGGGTATGGCCGCTCTTGCGGGAGAGGGGCTCTTGGTTCCGGTGGAAACCAGCGCCAAGGGGGTTCAGGCGCTTCGCGCCGTGGTGGAGGTGAGCAAGGACTACCTCCGCACCCTCCGGGCCCTGCGCTTCCTCTCGCCGGAAGTGGTCGCCTTCATCCGCCTTTTGATTCCCACCAAGTACGACGGCCGGACGGCCCAGGACAAAAAGGTTCGCCTCCTTTTGGAGGAAGCGGCCGCCATAGCCCCTCTTGCCCCGGCTCTTTCCTACCGCCCAGGCCCTTACAAGGAGGCCATAGACCGGGCCCTGCCCATCCACGCGGTGGGGGACGAGCGGGTTCTGGGGGAAATCCGGGCCCTCGCCGACGCCTTCTTGGGACACGTGGGGGTCGGGGTTGTGGAGGAGGTGGTCTAGATGGGCGTCATGGAGCGCATGTTTCGGGAGGCCATGGGGCTCGCGGCTAAGGGAGGAGGCCCTCCCCAAGGCCCGCCGCCAGGCGGTGGAGGAGAAGCTAAGGGAGCTTTGGGCCCTCCTGGAGGAGGTTGGAAGGCGCTAGGAGGAGTATCGGAAGACTTGGGGCGTTGGGGCGGCCGGCCCCTTCTTCGGGAATAATGGTCCCATGAAGGTCCTCATCCTCACGGTGGGCACCACCCGGGAGCCCCTGGAGGTGGCCCTTTCCGAGCACGCCCCCCAGGGGGTGGTCTTCCTGGCGAGCCAGCAGAGCCACCCCGTGGCCGCGGAGCTTCTAAAGGACTACGGCGCCTCCTTCCGCCACCACACCCTCCTCCTGGAAGACGCGGAAAGCCTCCTCGAGGCCTACCAGAAGGCCCTGTTGGCCTTGAGGAAGGCCCTGGAGTGGGAGGCCAAGGCCATCGTGGCCGACCTCACCGGGGGCACCAAGCCCATGGCGGCGGGCCTCACCCTGGCCCTCACGGGGCGGGGGGTGGTCTTCAGCTACGTGGGCGGGGAACGGCGGGACCCGAAGACGGGCCGGGTGGTCTCCGGAGAGGAGAGGCTCCGCCTCCTCGAGGACCCCACGGCCCGCTTCGGCCTCCGGGAGTGGGCGGGCTTCACCCGGGCCTGGAACGCCCTGAACCTGGGGATGGCCCTCGCCGAGCTGGAGAGCCTCCTAAGCCGCCCCCTCTCTCCCTCCGAAACCCGCTTTTACCAGGCCATGCGGGGGGTGGTGGAGGGCCTCATGGAGTGGGACCGCTTCCGGCACCGGGAGGCCCTGGAAAGGCTTTCCGCCCACCTCCCCGTGGCCCTGGCCGTGGCCGAGGCCTGGGGGCACGGGGGGAAGGTGCGGGTCCTGAAGAGCCTGGAAGACCTCCTCCCCCACCTGAAAAGCATCGTGGAGGCCGGGGAAAAGCCCACCTTCTCCCTCCTCCAGGACCTCCTCGCCAACGCCGAGCGCCGCGCCGCCCTGGGCCGCTTTGACGACGCCCTGGCCCGCCTCTACCGGGCCCTGGAGCTGGCGGTGGAGGCGGATGTCCAGGAGCGCCTGGGCTTCGCCCTCAAGGACCCCAGGACCTGGCCCGAGGGCTTCCCCGAAAGCCTCCGGGAGCGCATTCTGAAGCCCCGGGGCCTCATGGACCTCCTGGACGCGGCCTTTGACCTGGACCTGGCCTTCGGCCAGCAGGGCACCCTGGCCCAGCGCCTCTACGGGGAGAAGAACCGGCTCCAGGCCCTTCTCCAGAAGCGGCACGGGAGCATCCTGGCCCACGGCACGAGGCCCGTGGAGCAGGGGGACTACGAGCGCTTGCGGGACTTCCTCGCCGGGCTGGACGAGCGCCTGAGGCCCCTTCCTCCCTGGCCCCTCTTCTGATGACCCTCCACCTCACCCGCCAAGGGGCCACCCTGCGCCTGCGCCAGGGGCGGCTCCTCCTGGAGGAAGAGGGGGTGGAGGTGGGGAGCTTCCCCGCCCGCCAGGTGCGGCGGGTGGCGGTGTGGGGCAACGTGCGCCTCTCCACCCCCGCCCTGGTCTTCCTCCTCCGGCAGGGGGCGCCGGTGTTTTTCTTCTCCCTGGAGGGCTTTCTCCACGGGGTGGCGGGGGCCTTCCCCGACCCCCACCCGGGCCACCTCCGGGCCCAGTTCGGGGCCGAGGCCCTTCCCTTGGCCCGGGCCTTCGTGGTGGGCAAGCTCCGCTCGGCCCTGGCCCTCCTGGAGCGGTACGGCCTTCCCGAGGCCGAGGAGGTGGCCCAGGCCCTCGCCCGGGCCGGGGAGGCGGAGAGGCTTGCGAGCCTCCGGGGGGCGGAGGGCGAGGGGAGCCGGGCCTACTTCCGGGGGCTTGGCCGCCTCCTCGCCGCCCAGGGGTTTTCGGGCCGGACCCGCAGGCCCCCCAGGGACCCCGTGAACGCCGCCCTCTCCTACGGCTACGCCCTTCTTCTCGGGCGCGCCCTGGTGGCGGTGCGCCTGGCGGGGCTCCACCCCGAGGTGGGCTTCCTCCACGCCGAGGGGCGGCGTAGCCCCGCCCTGGCCCTGGACCTCATGGAGGAGTTCCGGGTGCCCGCCGTGGACCAGGTGGTCCTCTCCGCCTTCCGGAGGGGGCACCTCACCCCGGACCACGCCGGGGCCCGGGAGGGGGGCGTGTACCTGAACGAGGAGGGAAGGAGGCGGCTCATAGAGCTTGTGGAGGCCCGCCTCCTGGAGGAGGTGGCCCACCCCCTGGGCTTCCGCAAGCCCCTGGGGGAGCTGTTAGAACTCCAGGCCCAGCGCCTGAAGGCCGCCCTCTTGGGACGGGAGCGCTACACCCCCTTTTACCTGTGGCGATGAGGCGGGCCTTTGCTATACCTATCAGCAAAATTGCGATGCAACTGGCTTTCTTTGCGCTTTGAAAAACAAAGCCCAGTCCTGGAGCCCTTTCTTCACCGAAATTTTGACCTGGCCCAACGTTGCGGTGTGTGCTATACTCCCCCTAACCCGGACCTCCGGGTGGGGACCTTGAAAGCCAGTTCTTCCCTTGGGGATGGGCAATATGCGTTTTCCCCTT
>NZ_JBWGQW010000076.1:0-4669 GCF_056332225.1 Thermus sp.
CTCACCGGGGACCCGCCCCACCTGGCGGAGAAGGCCGCCCAGGTCCTGGACGGGGAGGAGGCCCTACGGAGGTGGCCCTGGTGGAGACGGCCTACGTGCTGGAGTCGGTGTACGGCGTGCCCCGGAAGGAGGTGGTGGACGCCCTCCTGGCCCTCCTCCAGAAGGAGAACCTGAAGGCGCTGGGCGGGAACAAGGACCTCTGGATGCGGGCCCTCCTCCTCTGCCGCCCCTCGAGGAGGGTCTCCTTCGGGGACGCCCTGATCTGGGCGGCGGCCCTGGCCTCTGGGGTGAAGCGGGTCTATACCCTGGACGCCCGCTTTCCCGGGGAGGAAATCGTAGTGGGTCCACCGGAGGACCCGGGCCTGGGTTAAAATCCCCCTGAGATGAGAAAGACCAAGGTTCTCCTTCCCTTGGCCGCTCTCCTCCTCGCGGCCTGCGGCAACCTGAGCCTTCCCGGCCTTCAGCGCAAGCCCTTCACGGGGGCCCTGGAGCTTCCCTCCCCCCTCCAGACCGTGGCCCCCGGGGGAGAGGTCCAGGTCCCGGTGCGGGCGACCTTCAACGACCCCAAGGCGGCCTCCGTGACCCTCACCGTGCGCCTCGCCGACCCCTGCGCCAAGGGCACCTCCAACTGCCCGGGCTGGGACGCGAGCCGCTACCCCGGGGTGGCCCACCCCACCGGGAGCTACACGCTGACCCCCGCGAGCCCGAGCGCCACCCTGACCTTCCAGGTGGACCCGGGCGCTCCGCCCCAGGGCCCCTTCAAGTACGAGCTCGTCTTCTCGGGGCAGGACGCCTCGGGGAAGGCGGTGGAGGAGGTGGTGCCCTTCTACCTCAAGGTTTTCCGCTCCGGGGAGACCTCCGCCATGGAGTACTGGAACTTCTGGCGGGACTACATGGGCTACCCCCGCGTCCGGGAGGACCCCGAGTGGAGCTTCCGGGCCTGGCTCCACGGGCGGTACCTGGCGATGAACGAGGACAAGCATCCTTTCGCCCACGACGAGGACCTGAGCTACCCCTTCTCCAGCCTCGAGGGACAGGCGGCGGGGCGGATAGGTAACGTGAGCGAAGGGTACAAGGTGGTCCCCTCCTCCACCCCGGCGGGACAGGTTCCCTGGCCCGTAGAGAGCCGGCCCTTCAACGGGTGGGTGGCTGTTCCTTTCCATCGTCTCAACGTGATTTCGCCCCCCACCTCCGCGGGCGGCTTCGGCGTCTACCGGGACCGGGTGCCCTACTCCGGCGGGTGGGACCTCCTCCGGAGCGTGAGCAACCTCCCCGTCTCGGAGAGCAACAACCCCAACCCCACCTCGGGCTTCCAGCTCTTCCCCGTCCCCGACAAGGTGGTGCCCGTGAACCCCACCTACTACTACGAGTGGCCCTCTCCCGTGGAGCCCTGCGCCAACCCCAGCCAAAACCCCGACCCGCCCTACCTGAGCCAGACGGGGCTGGACTGGAGCCAGCAGCCTTACGGCCTCCCCCTCTCCATCTCCATGTTCGCTCCGGGCCCCAACGACACCCGCGTCCTCCAGGCCCGGCTCGTCCGCCTCTCCGACGGGCGGGAGCTTCCCGTTTGCGGCTACGGGAGCCTGCAGTTCTGGAACCAGGACGCCTTGGCGAGGGACTGGGGCAAGAGCATCCTCAAGGGCTACTCCACGGTCTTCGTGGTCCCCCGGTACCCCCTGGACCCGGGCGAGGCCTACCGGGCCGAGGTGCGGGCGGTCTTCGGGGGGACGGAGAAGAGCTTCACCTGGAGCTTCCGGGTAGCTCCTCAAGACGGCCTCTTCCCCCTCCGCTTTAGCCCCTAGCGCCCGGGGGGCGGGAGGAGGAAGAGGGTGAGGGCGCGGGTGCCGTGCGCCTCCCGCCAGCGCCCCCGGCACAGCATAAGCCGATGGACGAGGCTCTCCCCGGGGGAGAGGAACCAGTTGCGGTAGGCGAGGAGGGGGCGGGGGTCGTTGCAGTAGCGCCAGAGCTCGCCCGTGGTGAGGAGCTCCTGCTTGTCCTTGAGCCCGGGGGCCACGAAGGCCAGCATGGGGGCGTACCCCCTGCCCCAGCGGTCCAGCACGAAGGGCACGCCCCTTTCCACGAAGCGCTCGGCGATCCGGGCCTGGGTCACCATGTCCCAGGCGGGCCAGTAGGGGCGGGTCAGGTGGGCCCAGAAAAGCCCCGCCGCGAGGAGGAGGAGGGAGGCCCCCCACCGGGCGGGCCTCGGGGCCCAGGCCAGGGCGGCCGCTCCCGCCAGGACCAGGGGGCCCACGAAGACGAAGTTGTACCGCGTGAGCACGGTGTTCAGGAGGAGGGAGGTGAAGTACCAGACGTAGGGGCCCGCCAGGGCGAGGACGAGGAGGGGCCGGACCCGGGGGGCGCGCCAGGCGGCCACGAGCCCGAGGAGGAGAAAGAGGGCCACCACCCCCGGGGGCCACTTCTGCCAGAAGTACGCGAAGAGGTCCTCGGGGGGCGGGCGCAGCTCCGGGCGGCTGTGCCCCGCCCTCACCTGCCCGAGGAGCCAGGGGAGCCAGGGCAGGTAGAGGAGGTAGACGGCGAAGGGGAAAAGGGCCCGCCAGGTCCGCTCCCTCCAGTCCTGGAAGAGGCGGTAGAGCGCGAAGGGAAGGAGGGCGTAGCCCGAGAGGTAGTGGGTGTAGAGGGCGAGGAGGCCGAAGAGGCTCCCGGCGAAGGCCCGCCCCCGCAGGTAGGCCCAGGCCCCCAGGGTCACCAGGGCCGCCGCCAGGGGGTACATGCGGAGGGCGAAGGCCCAGGGGGTGTCCCAGAACAGGAAGAGGAGGCCCAGGGCCGCGAAGGCCGCCCAGGGGCCGAGGAGGTCGTGGGCGGCCAGGGCCAGGCTCCCCGAGAGGAGGGCGAAGAAGAGGACGGCGAGGAGGTGGGGCAGGGGCACCGCCGCCTCCGGGACCCCCGCCGTCAGGTGGCCGAAGCCCCAGGCGGTCATCCAGGCCTTGTGGAGCAGGTAGTAGAGGGGCGGGTGGGCGTCCAGGGTCCCAATGGTTCGCCAGACCTCGGCGTAGCTCTGGCCGTTCAGGGTCCAGAGGGCGGTAATGAGGTTGTCCGAGTCCCAGCCCCACCACGGGAGGGGCAGGAGGGCGAGGAGGCCCAAAGCCGCCCCCGCCAGGAAGAGCAGGGCCTTCAGGGCTACTTCCTGCAGGTGGCCGCGAGGCAGGCTTTGTAGGCGAACCATCCGTGCTCCCGCGCGTAGGCGCACCAGCTGTCGTTCGGAGCCTCCTGGGCGAAGGCCTGGAAGCAGAGGGGGTCCCCGACCCGGGCGCAGGCCCCCGCGGCCCACTCCGGCCCCTTGGCCCTCGCCGCCTTTCGCACCGCCTCCCGGTAGCAGAGGAAGGCCTCTCCGGAGGTGCTCTTGCGGGCGCAGGCCGTCAGGGCGCCCTGGAGGCGTCCCTCCAGGAGGGGGCTTTCCCGGTAGAGCCTCCTCGCCTGGGGCACCCAGAGGGGCGCGAGGAGGAGGACCGCGAGGAGAAAGAGGAGGAGCCTAGGGGAAGCGGTTCGCCGCACGCCTTCTCCCTTCCCCCTGCTGCTCGGGCGTCAGGGCCTTCTCCAGCTGGGCGAGGTAGGTCCCGAAGTCGGGGGCGTTGGAGAACCTCTGCCCGTACCAGAGGATGCCGTAGGCCTCGATGGGGTCCTTGGGGAAGCCCGCGGCCCCCTCCCAGTAGCAGAGGCCGAGGACGAGGAGGGCTGCCCCGCTGGAAGAGCGCGTTGTCCAGAAGGCGGCCCGGGGGCAGGCGGCTTCCCGGTTCCGCTTCACGCCCTGTCCGAAGTACTCCGCCCAGGCCAGGACGCCTCCCGCCAAAGAGGAGACCCCCGGGGCGAGGAGGGCGTAGCGCGCCATCTCGCTCCCGCGGTCGCCCCTCTCCCAGAGGCGGTTCGCCAAGAACCCCGCCGCGAGCTGCCCCCCCAGGCTGTAGGGTCGTTCCCGGACGAGCCTTTCCAGGACCTCGGGCTTGGCGCGGTTGCGGAGGTACACCGCGTAGGAAATCCCCTTCTCCGCCAGGGCCTGGAGGCCCTGGTCCAGCTCGGAGGGGGAGAGCTCGGGGAGCTTAGCGCCGGGGAGGGCCTGGGCGATCCTGGGGTCTTGGTCCTTCCACCGCAGGATCAGGGCCAGGGTGTCGTAGCAGTACGCGGCGGCCTCCAGGTTCGCCTCCCGGTAGCGGCAGGCGTGCTCGGCGGCGCGGACCGTGGCCTCGCCCGGGGAGTACGTGCCCTTCGGGGGAACGGCGTTGAAGAGCAGGTGCGCGTACCAGTGGGCGAAGCGCTCCGGGGCGCTCTCCGCCAGGGCGTAGGCCTCGGGGTAGCGCCCCCCGTTCGCCAGCTCCGCGAAGCGGCGGTCGTCGCCCTCGAGGGGGTAGGGCTGGGCCGACGCGCCGGAACCGAGGACCGAGGTCGCTAAGACCAAGAGGTAGGGGAGGTAAGCCTTTTTCACAGTTTCGCTCCTTTCCCTTCGCTGGGCGCTAGCTCGCGCGCCCTTCGGTTTCCAGTCTACCTACAACAATTGGGGAGGTTGCAGTCGCATTGGCAACAGCCACAGCTACTCCCGATACTCTTGCAGCACGTGTTGCACGAGCCGGAGTTGTCGCCAGGCTCTGGAGAGCTCGTAGGCTCTGGAGAGCTCGTAGGCTCTGGAGAGCTCGTAGGCTCTGGAGAGCTCGTAGGC
>NZ_JBWGQW010000077.1:0-4649 GCF_056332225.1 Thermus sp.
CGAGGAAAGAAACCTTCAGGACGAAGCTACCAGATGAGAAAGCTTTAAAAGGCCGCTTTGCCCCGCAATTTTGCGCACAAGTGTAGCAACTAGCACTTTCGCAAAAAAAAGGGCGTGTAGCGCCCCCGTCCCAAAAGGGCGGCCTTCAGGCGCCGGGCCTGGTAAGAGCTCCCCCAGGGGCTTGCACGGCGCCTGGCACCCCATCACCCCCGGCTCAGGCCAGCGGGCCCCCGGGGAGAAGGCCGGGGGCGGGGGCAAAGGTGGGTGCCGGTACGTGGGGGGGTTTCGCGGTATTCTTCTCTTCACATGAGGCGGCTTCTCGCCCTGGCCCTCCTCGAGGCCCTGGCCCTTGGGGCTTCCGGGCCCCTGGAGGCCCTCCTGGTCGTTCAGGAGGAGGTGGTGGAGGAGGGGGAGCTCCGCACCTACACCGGGGTGCAGCGCTACCCCGTGGCCTCCGAGGGGGAGCTTAAGTCCCTCCTGAAGCGGCTTACCCGGGACCCCCGCCCTCCCCGCTTCGTCCTCCATGAGGGGAGGTGGCGCGGGGTGGAGAAGAAGGGCCTCGCCTTTGACGAAAAAGAGGCCCTCGCCGCCTACCAGGAGGCCCTGGCCAAGGGCAAAAGGAGCTTCCGCCTCCCCGCGCGCTACCTGCCCCCCACCCCGAGCCTCAAGGAGCTTTACGCCCTGGGGGTGCGGGAGCACCTGGCCACGGGGGAAACAGACTTCCGGGGCTCGAGCCGGGAGAGGGTCCACAACCTGCTCCTCGCCTCCAGCAAGCTGGACGGCCTCCTCATCCCTCCAGGGGCCTTCTCCTTCAACCAGGCCCTGGGGCCCGTAAGCGAGGAGGAAGGGTACAAGGAGGCCTTTGTCATCGTGGGGGACCGCACGGAGCAGGGCGTGGGAGGCGGGGTGTGCCAGGTCTCCACCACCCTCTTCCGGGCCTTTTTCTTCGCCGGGCTCCCCATCCTGGAGCGCCACGCCCACAGCTACCAGGTGGCCTACTACAAGCCCACGGGGCTGGATGCGGCGGTCTTCCAGCCCCAGAAGGACCTCGAGGTCCTGAACGACACCCCGGGCCACCTCCTCGTCCAGCGCTCGGTGGTGGGCACCCGGCTCCGCTTCCACCTCTTCGGCACCAAGGACCGGGAGGTGCGCTGGGAGGGCCCCTTTATAAAGGACCGCAAGCCCCCCCTCCCGCCCCGGGAAATCCCGGACCCCTCCCTGCCCCCGGGAACACGCAAGCAGGTGGACTTCGCCGCGGAAGGGGCCCGGGTGGAGGTGCGCCGGGTGGTGCGCTACCGGGACGGGCGGACGGTGGAGGACCGGGTGGTGAGCCTCTACCGCCCCTGGGGAGCGGTCTACCTGGTGGGGCCTAGGCCGGAAGCTCCAGAAGCACCGCCCGCTCCACGGGAAGGAGGCGGTGGGGCTCCCCCACCCAGGCCCCTTCCCCCCGCCGGAGGTGCAGGTACCGCCCCTCCGGCAGGTCAATGACGAGCTCCCCCTCCAAAAGGAGGTAGAAGGCGCTTTGGGAGCGCTCCTCCCCCTCCCTTAGGGCGTAGGCCCTCAAGGGAAGCCCTGGGACCTCCACCCGGCCCTCCCGGGCCAGGCGCAGGAGGTGGAGCTTGTAGCTCGGCCTCAGGCCTTGGCCACCGCCTTCTTGGCCCGGCCCTTGAGCATGCGGAGCTTGAAGAGGGCTCGCTTGGCAAGCTGTGCCGCCTCCCCCTCTAGGGCCTCTCCCCGGGCCAGGGCCTCCGCCGCCCGGCGCTCCTCGGGGGAAAGCTCGGGGAGGAAGGGCTTGAGCTCCTCCCAGTCCCCGGGCAAGCCCACCTTGGCGGCCCCTTTAGAAGGCCTTCCCTTGGGCCGGGGCTTGGCCTTCCCGCCCTCGCCCTTGGGCGAGGCCTTGGGGGCGGGAAGGAGCTTGGGGTCGTGCTCGGGGCAACCCGGGTTCATGCAGAGGGCCTTCCCGCCCTTCTTCACCAGGGGCCAGCCGCAGGCGGGGCAGGTTTCCTCCAGGAGGGGGTAGAAGGAGAGGAAGTCGCAGGCCCCGTTCTCGCACTTGTAGTAGGGTTTTCCCCGCTTGCTCCTTTTTTCCAGGACCCGGGCGCCGCACTTTGGGCAGGTGTGGCCCGTGGGCCTGCCGTCGTCCCGGGTGTAGTCGCACTCCGGGTAGCCCGAGCAGGCGATGAAGCTCCCGTAGCGCCCCTCCTTCCTGACAAGGGGCCTCCCGCACTTGGGGCAGGCCTCCCCGATGGGCTCGGCCTCCCGCTTTTCCAGGGGCTCGGTGTAGGTGCACTCCGGGTAGCCGGTGCACCCCAGGAACTGGCCGTAGCGGCTCACCTTGAGCTCCAGGGGCCTGCCGCACCGGGGGCAGGTCCGCTTGGGCACCTGGGCGAGCTCCCCCAGGAAGGGCTCGTAGAACTCCCAGACCACCTTGGGCCAGGGCGCCTTGCCCTCCTCCACCTCGTCCAGGCGGTCCTCCATGCGGGCGGTGAACTCGTAGGCCACCACCTGGGGAAAGCGCTCCTTGAGGTAGCGGGTCACCTGGCGGCCCAGGGGGGTGGGGAGGAGGGTGCGCCCCCGCCTTTCCACGTAGCCCCGCTTCTCCAGGGTTTCCAAGGTGGGGGCGTAGGTGGAGGGGCGCCCGATGCCGAGCTCCTCCATGGTCTTCACCAGGCTGGCGTCGGTGTAGCGGGGGGGCGGCTCGGTGAAGTGCCGCTCGGGGGTGGCCTGGAGGAGCTTCGCCAAAGCCCCCTCGGGCACGGCGGGCACCGGGGGTTCCTCGCCCTCCTCCTCCCGGCCCCAGGCCCGGAGGTAGCCCTCAAACTTCAGGACCGAGCCCGAGGCCCGGAAGAAGTACCGCCCCCCTTCGCTCTTCAGGAGGACGGAGGTCTGCTCGTAGAGGGCGTCCTTCATCTGGCTTGCCAGGAAGCGGCGCCAGATGAGCTCGTAAAGGCGGTACTCCTCCTCGGAGAGGTAGGGGCGGACGCTTTCCGGGGTGCGCCTTGGGTCCGTGGGGCGGATGGCCTCGTGGGCGTCCTGGACCCCCTCCTTGCGGTTCTTGTAGACCCGGGGGGCCTCGGGCAGGAAGTCCTCGCCGAAGACCTCCCCGATGACCTCCCGGGCCAGGGCCAGGGCCTCTGGGGAAACCCGCACCGAGTCCGTGCGCATGTAGGTGATGAGGCCCACGGTGCCCTCGGGGAGGTCCACCCCCTCGTAGAGCCTCTGGGCGATGCGCATGGTGCGGCTTGCGGTGTAGCCCAGGCGGGTGCTGGCCGCCTGCTGCAGGGTGGAGGTGGTGAAGGGAGGCGGGGGAGACTTGCGGCGTTCCCGCACCTCCACCTGGTCCACCCGGTAGGGGAGCCCGGCCACGGCCTCCGCCAGGGCCTTGGCCTCGGCCTCGGTCCTCAGGTGGAGCCTTCCCTCCTTCTCCCCCTGGCCCGTCCAGAGGCGCTTCCCCTCGGCTTCCAGGAGGGCGGCGAGGAGGGTTTTCCCCTCCACGGCGAAGGTCCCCGTGAGGGTCCAGTACTCCTCCTTCTGGAAGGCCTCAATCTCCTCCTCCCGCTCCACCACGAGCCTTAGGGCCACGCTCTGCACCCTTCCCGCCGAGAGGGCCCGCTTGCGGAACTCCAGGGAGAGGAGGGGGGAGAGGTTGTAGCCGAGGAGGCGGTCCAGCACCCGCCTCGCCTGCTGGGCGTCCACCAGGTTCTGGTCTATGGGCCTCGGGGCTTCCACCGCCTGGCGCACCACCCTCGGGGTGATCTCGTGAAACTCCACCCGGATGGGCTCCTTGGGGTCGCGGCCCAGGAGGCGGGCCACGTGCCAGCCGATGGCCTCCCCCTCCCGGTCGGGGTCGGTGGCGATGAGGAGGCGCTTGCCCTGGGCCGCCCGCTTGAGCTCCTCCACCACGGGCTTCTTGTCCTTCTTCACCTCGTAGGTGGGGGCGAAGTCCCGCGCCACGTCCACCCCGAGGCTACGCTCGGGCAGGTCGGCCACGTGACCCCGGCTCGCCCGCACCTCGTAGCCAGGCCCCAGCATCTTCTGGATGCTTTTGGCCTTGGCCGGGGACTCCACCACCACCAAGGTGGTGGCCCCTTGCGCGGAAGCTCCTTGGCCGGGTTTTGGGCGTTTGCCTTTCGCGGGCATCGCCCCCTATTTAGGGGCGTAAAGGAGGGCTTGTCAAGGGTTCCCTGCCGGGTTCTTCGGCCCCAAGTCCACCCCGGGGTAGCCCCTAGGAAGGAGCCTCCGCTCCCAGGCGGCCTTTAGAAGCTCCTCCCGGAAGTCGGGGTGGGCGATGGCGATGAGGGCCAGGGCCCTTTCCCTTAAGGAGCGGCCGAAGAGCTCGGCCACGCCCCACTCCGTGACCACGTAGTGCACGTCGGCCCGGGTGGTGACCACCCCCGCCCCCGGCTTGAGGAAGGGGACGATGCGGCTTTGCCCCTTGGCCGTGGAGGGGAGGGCGATGATGGGCTTTCCCCCCTCGCTCCTCGCCGCCCCCCGGATGAAGTCCAGCTGGCCGCCGAAGCCGGAGTAGATCCGGGTGCCGATGGAGTCCGCCACCACCTGGCCGGTGAGGTCCACCTCAATGGCCGAGTTGATGGCCACCATCTTGCGGTTCTGGGCCACCACGAAGGGGTCGTTGACGTAGTCGGCGG
>NZ_JBWGQW010000078.1:0-4629 GCF_056332225.1 Thermus sp.
TTGACCGTGCGGATGAGGGTGCTCTTTCCCGAGCCCGAGGGGCCGATGACGACGAGCTTCTCCCCCGGGGCCACCTCGAGGTGAATCCCCTTCAGGACGTGCAGGGGGCCGAACCACTTGTGCAGGTTGCGGATCCTTATGATGGGCTCCATCATCTCGCTCCGAGGCCGAGTCCGCGCTCTAAGAGGCGCCCTAGGTAGGAAAAACTCCCGCTCACCAGGAGGTAGACCAGGGCCAGGAAGAGGTAGACCTCCCGCTCCAGGCCCACGTTCTGGGGGTTGGCCAGCACCGCCCGGGCCACCCCCATGAGGTCCAGGAGGCCGATGAGGGCCACCAGGGAGGTGTCCTTGAAGAGGGCGATGTACTGGCCCACCAGGGCCGGGATCACCGCCCTTAGGGCCTGGGGCAGGACCACGTAGCGCACCGCCTGGAAGGGGCTCAGCCCCAGGCTGAAGGCCGCCTCCCACTGCCCCCGGGGCACGGCCTGGAGCCCTCCCCGCACGTTCTCCGCCAGGTAGGCGGCGGCGAAGAGGGTGAAGGCCACCAGGGCCCGCACCACCTGGGGCACGCGCAGGTCCTGGGGGAGGAAAAGGGGTACGGTGACGAAGGCCAGGAAGAGGAGGGAGACCAGGGGCACCCCCCGCACCCCCTCTATGAAGGCGATGGCGAGAAGGCGGAGAGCTGGAAGCCGGGCCTGGCGCCCGAAGGCCAGGGCCACCCCCAGGGGAAAGGCGAGGAGCATGGCGCTGGCCGAGAGGAGGAAGGAGAGGAGGAGGCCGCCCCAGAGGGTGGGGGGCCAGGGGAGAAGGAGGAGGCTTCCGAGGAGCCCCAAGAGGAGGAGAAGCCTGGGCCTCGGTACCGGGAGCGCCCGCAGGCCCCCGAGCCACCCGAGGAGGGCCAGGGCGAGGAAGCCCAGGAAGCCCGCCACCCGCGGGAGTTGCTTTGGCGGGAGCTGGCCCACGAAGAAGTAGGGGAGGTTTTCCCCCACCACGCGCCACTCCGCCCTAAAGGCCCAAAGGAGGAGGGCCTGGCCCAGCCAGCCCAGGAAGGCCAGGAGGAGGAGGGAGAGGAGGGCGTTGCCCGGGGTGCCGAAGAGGGCCTTGAGGAGCCTCATAGCCGCCACCTCAGGGCCACGCGGCGGTTGTAGGTGTTCACCGCCAGGCTGATGCCGAGGCTCAGGGAGAGGTACACCCCCATCACCAGGAGGATGGCCTCGAGGCTCCGGCCCGACTGGTTGGCCACGGTGCCGTACACGGAGAAGAGGTCCGGGTAGCCCACGGCCACCCCCAGGGAGGTGTTCTTGGCCAGGTTCAGGTACTGGTTGGCCAGGGGCGGGACGGCGATGCGCACCGCCTGGGGCAGGACGATGAGGCGGAAGGCGTCCCGGCCCTCGAGGCCCAGGGCGTAGGCCGCCTCCCACTGCCCCTTGGGCACCGCCAGGATGGCCCCGCGGAAGACCTCGGCGATGAAGGCCGCGGTGTAGACCACGAGGCCGAAGAGGAGGGCGGCGAACTCGGGGGAGAGGAGGACCCCTCCCCTGGCGCCGTAGGCCTCCTTCACGGGGGGGAGGAGGTAGAGGGGCGGGCCTCCCAAGACCCAGCCGAGGAGGAGGCCAAGGAGGAGGGCCCCCAGGGCCAGGGGAAGGCGCCGCCTGAGGAGGGCGAAGGCCAGGAGGCCAAGGGCGAGCCCCAGGGCCCCCTGGCCGAGGCCCACCTCGGGCAGGACGAGCCCCCGCTGGGAGAGGAGGGCCCCGCCGAAGGAGAGGGCCTTCTCCCAGGGCGGGAGCTTGAGAAGGATGGCGAAGTACCAGACGAAAAGCTGGAGGAGAAGGGGGGTGTTGCGGATGGCCTCCACGTACCCCGCGCCCAGGGCCCGGGCCAGGGGGTTTGCCGAGAGGCGGCCCGCGGCCACCAGGAGCCCGAGGAGGGTGGAAAGGACGAGGCCGAGGAGGGCCACCTTCAGGGTGTTGAGAAAGCCGGCCAGGAGGGCCTGGAGGTAGGTGTCCGAGGGGTAGAAGGGCCTCAGGCCCTCTCCGGGGGCGTAGGTGAGCCCCTCGCTCAGGCTGAAGCCCGCCTCCTCCCGCAGGAAGCCGAAGCTAAAGGGGATGCCCTGGGCGGCCATGCGGGCCCGGGCCTCGGCGAGGAGCGCGAGGAGGCCCCAGGCCACGAGACCCAGGACCAAGGCCTGCAGGAGGAGGTCGCGTAGCCTGGGGGCCATGGGCTTAGCGGAAGGGCGGGCTGTACATCAGGCCGCCGTACCGCTGGAGGGCGTTTAGGGTGCCCGTGCGGGGGATGTAGAAGGGGCTCTTGGGGCCGAAGAAGCGGTCGTAGATCTCCCCGTAGTTCCCCACGGCCCGGATCACCCGCACCACGAAGTCCCGGGGCAGGCCCAGGTCCTGGCCCAGGGTGCCCTCGAGGCCCAGGAAGCGCCGGATCTCGGGCACCTCACTCTTGAGGAACTGGTCCAGGTTCTTCTGGGTGATGCCGTACTCCTCCGCCTGGATGGTGGCGTAGACGATCCAGCTCAGGGCATCGCGCCAGCGGGAGTCGTTCTCCCGCACAAAGCCTGCCAGAGGCTCTTTGGAAATGGCCTCCTTCAGGATGACGAGCTCTTCGGGCTTGGGGGCGGTGGCCCGGTAGCCCACGAGCTGGGACTTGTCGGCGGTGAAGGCGTCGCACCGGCCCTGGAGGAAGGCGTTCATCACCTTGGCCCCGTCCTCAAAGGTGAGCACCTTGGCGTTCCGCCACTTCTGGGCCCGGATGTAGTCGGTGATGTTCTTCTCGTTGGTGGTGCCCTGGGTGGTGCAGAAGGTGGCGTCCTGGAGCTCCCGGAGGCTGTTCGCCCGCCCCTTCTTCACCATCACCCCCTGGCCGTCGTAGAAGGTGACGGGCAGGAAGTCCACGCCCAAGGCGCCGTCCCGGTTGGCGGTGACGGTGGTGTTGCGGAAGGCCACGTCCACCTCCCCGTTCTGCACCGCCTGGAAGCGGACCCTGGCGTCCAAGGGCACGTAGTCCACCTTGTCCGGGTCCCCGAAGAGGGCCGCGGACACGGCGCGGCAGAACTCCACGTCAAAGCCCGTGTACTTCCCCGTCTTCTGGTCCAGGAAGCCGAAGCCGGGGAGGACGGCGTTCACCCCGCAGACCAGGCGGCCCCTGGCCTTCACCACGTCCAGCCGGGACTGCTGGGCGAGCGCTCCCGTGAGTCCCAAAGCGACAAAGACCACCCCGAGCAGAGCCTTGCGATTCATAGACCCTCCTTTTTCGGGGGCGATTTTATAGGCCTCCTCGTGGGGTGTCAACGGCGAGGGGCGATCCTTTTCCCTGGCGCCCCTTTGCGCTTTCGTGCCTCCAGGCAGGGGCCCACCTGAACAGGAAGGTCGGCCTGGGGTAGCCTGGTTGTGGCAAGGCGCCTATCTGGAGGTGGTGTATGGAGCGCGGCAAACCGCTGGCGGAGGCCCTGGGAACCCTGACCCTCCTCCTGGTGGGGACGAGCGCGGCGGCCGCCGCGAAGGACGGGGTAGCGGTGGCCCTGGCCCACGGGCTCGCCATCACCCTGATGGTGGTGGCCCTGGGCCACGTTTCCGGGGGCCACTTCAACCCGGCCGTGAGCTTCGCCTTCTTCCTGCGGGGCGGGCGAAATGGCGGCCTACTGGGGGGCCCAGCTCCTCGGGGGGCTTGTGGGGGCGGGGCTCGCCTCTCTCCTTAGCCTCGAGGCCCCGGCCCTGGGCACGCCCAAAGCCGCCTCCAGTGGGGCCTTTCTCGCCGAGGTCCTGGGGACCTTCCTCCTGGTGCTCGTCATCCTCGTGGCGGTGCACCAGAGGCTCGCCTGGGGGGGCTTCGCCATCGGCCTCGCCGTGACCTGGCCGCCCTGGCCTTCGGCGCCCTTTCCGGGGCCTCCATCAACCCGGCGCGCTGGTTGGCCCCGGCCCTCCTCTCGGGCCGCCTCGAGGAGGCCTGGATCTACCTCCTGGCTCCTCTAGTGGGCGGGGCGCTGGCGGCTTGGGTCCACGGGCTCCTCCTTAGGGCGCGGTAGGCGGTCTCCTGGATGCTCTCCGCCTGGCTTTTGCCCTCCCGCCGCGCGGCTTCTTAGGGCTCGGTGAAGCTCTGGGGGCAAGGTATTGGGTGCCGTTAGCCCACGGCCCCAACGCGTCTAAAATGGCCCCGTGGCCCTGGACCTTCCGGGGAACCCCCTGGCCCCCGCCCTCCGCCTCCTGGAGGAGGGGAGGGACCAGGAGGCTCTGGCCCTTCTCCTCCTTCCCCAGGAGGGCCCTTGGGAGGCGGAGCGCCTCGCCCTTCTCGGCTTCGTGGAGGCGAGGCGGGGGAACCTAGAGGCCTACCGCACCCTGGCCCTAGAGGCCGCCCAGAGGGCACAGACCCCCCTTACCCTGGAGGCCCTCCGCCTGGAGCTGGAGGAGGCCCTAAGGCGGGCGGCCCTGGCCCGAACGCCCTCTTCCTCCTGGCCGAGCGCCTGGGGGAGGACCTCGAGGCCTGGGAAGCCCTCCTGGAGCTCCTTCCCCCGGAAGACCCCTGCCTTCCCATCGCCAGGCCCGGGCGGAAAGGCTCAGGAGGGAATGGGGCTTCTAGAGCCCAGGTCCTGGGGGCGGGTTTAGTCCTGGGGAAAGACTCCAGT
>NZ_JBWGQW010000079.1:0-4624 GCF_056332225.1 Thermus sp.
CTGGGTTTTTGAGAGGAAGTCGAGGCTCGCAACCCGCGTTGTGACCAGAGCGCTGAACTCCTCGCTCCCCTTCCCCGCCACGGCGATGGCCAGGTTCTCCGCCTCGGGGGTGGGCCAGATGCGGGGGAGCTGGTAGGTGGAGTTATTGAAGATCTTACTGAAGTAGAGGTACATGGGGACAAAGGGGCGGTAAAGAGCCCTATGTACTTCACCATCCTTCTCAAAGGAGGCAGGCGTGTTGCGCTTCAAATGTTCTATTAGGGTCCCATCCCACTTGATTAGGCTCTCGTCTCTTTCCAAATCATCCTCTTCCTTCCCCAGGTGCTGATTGAAGGTGTTTATGAGCCGCGTCATATGGCGCTTCAGGTCTTCCTGGGAGAAGTTAAAAGCGTAAGCATCCCGATTGGTTTTGACACCGCTACTTCTCTCCTCAAAAACTTCATGTAACGGGAGCATAGAGGTAAACGCCTTGCTCAGCCTCCCCACCCAGTCCTCGTAGGCCACCTCGCGCCAGGGGACGTTACGGACCGAGCCGTATCCCTTCACCTCGGCGAGCTTCGCCTCCCGGCTCAGGCCGTCCCCCACCCGATGAAGGAAGACCTTCCCCTGTCCCTCGTGCCCCTTGCGCTTGACGAGGAGGAGCAGGCAAACGCCGGCGCGGGTGGAATCCCCGAAGACGTTACCGGCCTCCTTTCTTCTGGCCTCCCCCTTCTTTCGCGCGTCCCCCCTCAGGTCGTACACGTAGACCTCGGCGAACTCCTCGGCGAGGCAGGCCCGCAGGCCCCGGGCCACCACCCCCTCCAGCCACCCGTTGTTGGTCACGAAGGCCACGATGCCCTCTTCGCCGATGCGGTCGCTCGCCATGCGCAGGGCCTGGATGTACTGGTCGTAGAGGGAGTTGAGGTTTTCCCCTTTCTTCCCCCCGCCCAGCCCAATCTCCTTGGCCCTCTGCACGTAGGTCTGTTCCACCCGCTTTCTCACCTCGGGGTAAGCCACGTTCTTTTTTCCCTTTCCTTCCCTGGACACCCAGGCCCGCCAGGGCGGGTTGGAGAGGACCACCTGGATGGGGCTTTTCACCTGGCGGTTGAGGTGCTTCCCGTACTCCTCCGGGAAGAGGGGGATGGTGGGGAGGGCCTCCCCCCGGTACCAGAGCTCGGCCAGGCGGAAGGAGTCGGTGAGGAGGGCGCCCTCGAAGGGGAGGTATCGCCCGGTGAGGGAGAGGACGGTGTTCTCCACGTTGGCCTTCAGGACGTGGTAGGGGAGGAGGAGGATCTCGTTGGCCCAGACCTCCCCCCTCCGGAGCTTCCCCTCCACCGCCCCCGCGCTTCCCGTCTCCGCGACCCGGTGCAGGAGGCGGGTGACGAAGGTGCCCGTGCCCGCGAAGGGCTCCAGGGCCACCACGCCCGCGTCGGCGAGGCCCTTGCCGAAGTGCTTCCGGGCGAGCTCGTCGGCGCTTCGCACCAGGAAGTCCACGAGCTCCACCGGGGTGTAGGCGATCCCCACCTGGTCGGCCACCTCGGGGAAGGCCTTGGTGAAGAAGTTGCTGTAGAGCCGCCTCAGGAAGTCCGCCCGCTCCGCCTCGTCGGTGAGGCTCTGGGCCTTGAGGCGCATCTCCTCGTAGAAGTCCTGGAGGGAGGCCCCTTCCCGCTCCAGGAAGCCCCGGAAGACCTGGAAGAGGCGGTCCAGGGCCTGGGAGACGGGGTCCTGCCGAAGGGCTTGGAGCTCCCCGAAGAGGGCGTCGAAGATGGGCTTGGTGAGGGCGTGCTGCACCAGCATGAGCACGGCCTCCTCCCGGGTCACCTCCTCGTTGACGAGGGCCTTCAGGGCGGCGAGGAGCTCTTCCAGCCCCTTCTTGACCCCGGGGTCCTGCTCCGCCAGGGCCTCCACCTGGCGCTTGAGCCTCTCCGCCACCCGGGCCACGTCCTCGGCCCAGTTCTCCAGGTACTTCCGCCCCAGGCTCAGGCGCTTCACCAGCTTGCCCGCCAGGCCCCGGGCCACCTTCTGCCGCAGGCCGGGATCCTCCAGGAGGACGTCCATGACCACGGGGGGCGTCTCCTGTCCTCCCACCACCCCCAGGACCTCCGGCCCTCCCTGGCCCGTTCCGGCCTCCGGTCCTGCCGTCCCCGAGAGGCGTACCAGGGCGGCCCGCATGCGGGCCTCGAAGGACTTGTCCACGGAGCGCAGGGCGGAGAGCACCTGCCAGACCGCCCGGTAGCCGCTCTCCTCGATCTCGCGCTCCTCGTCCTCGCCCCGCACCACCACGGGCAGGACCACGTAGCCGTAGTCCTTCCCCGGGGCCTTGCGCATCGCCCGGCCCACCGCCTGGATCACGTCCACCACGCTCTCCCTGGGGCGCATGAAGGCCACGGCGTCCAGGGCGGGCACGTCGATGCCCTCGGTGAGGACCTTGGCGTTGGTGAGGAGGCGGATCTCGTCCGGTCCCGGCTCCCCCCTGAGCCAGTCCAGGAGGGCCTTGCGGTCGTAGGCGGACATCTGGCCGTCGATGTGCCGCACCTCCACCCGCCTGGGGCTCCCCCGGAGGAGCCCGGCCCCCAGGGCCGCCTGCGCCACCTTGGCGAACTCCCGCTCCAGGGCCTTGGACTCCCGCACCAGGCCGTGGAAGGCGATGGCCCGCCGGATGTTGAGGGGAAGGGGCTGGCCCTTCTCGTCCAGCACCTCCCCCTGGAGGACCTTCCAGAGGCCCACCGCCTTGAGGGCCTCCTCCACCCGGAGGGCTTCCTCCCCCTGAAGGTAGGAGGCGAGGTCCTTCTGGAGCTCCTCGGGCATGGAGAGGACCACCACCTTGTAGTCGGTGAGGTGCCCCTCCTGGACCGCCCGGGTGAAGGTGTACTCGTAGAGGGTCGGGCCGTAGACCTCCTCGTCGTCCATGGAGTAGACCAGGAGGCCCACGCCGTCCCGGTCGTCCTCGGGGGCGGGGTCGTCTTCCCGGGGGAGAAGGGCAGGGGTCTCCCCCTTGCCCTTACCCTTGCGCCTGCCCTTGCCCTTCGCGGCGGTGCCGTTCCCCGTCCCCCCCTCCACCTCCCACACCCGGGGCGTGGCCGTCATGTAGAGGCGGCGGCGGGCCCGGACGTGGGTGTCGTGGTGCACCTTGGTGAAGGGGCTTTCCCCCTCGGCCCGGACGGTGGCCGTGCGGTGGGCCTCGTCCAGGACCATGAGGTCGAAGGGGGGAAGGCCGAGCCTTTGCGCCGCTTCCAGCACCTCCACGGACTGGTAGGTGGAGAAGACCACGGTCATGGCCTCGGGGTCCTCCCGGGAGGCCTCCTCCGCCAGGCGCTCGGGGTCGGTGGTGGGGGGGATGGAGAGGAGGGAGAGGGCGGAAAGGTCGTCCTCGGAGGTCCGGCCCACCCCGGGGTCCGAGACCACGGCGAAGAGGCGCAAGGGGAGGGAGGCCTCCTCGGCCCAGGCCCTGAGGGACTGGTCCAGGAGGGCGATGGAGGGGGCGAGGAAGAGGACCCGCTTCCCCTTCCCCGCCACCCGCTCCGCGATCCTGAGGGCCACCAGGGTCTTCCCCGTGCCCGGGGGCATGATGAGCTTGCCCCGCTCCTTACCCTCCTCCACGAAGGCCCGGACCACGGCGCTCAGGGCCTCCTCCTGGTAGGGCCGGAGGGGCTTGTGCCCCGCCCGCCGGGCCTCCTCAGGTCGGTCGGGGACCAGGGAGGCGAGGTCCACCCCGGAGAGGAGGGCCTCCTCGGTGAGGAGGGTGATGGGGAGGGGCGAGAGCTGCCTCTCCGCCTCCTGGGTCACGCCCTCGGGGGCCACCAGGAGCCCCCGGGAAAAGCCGTAGATGGGGCTTTTGATCGTGCCCACGAAGGATCCCAGGTCATTCCAGGTGAGGGGCTTGTCCCAGAGCTTCACCTGGATGGCGTAGACCTCCTCCTTCTCCTCCTTTCCTTCCTTCTTGCTGTAGCCCACCAGGTCCACCCCGATGTCCTTGGCGGGGAGGCCCCGGCGGCGGGCGTGCTCCGCCCAGGGGACCACCTCCCGGAAGACCTGGGACCAGTAGGGGTGGACCTCCTGGAGAATCTTGCGCACGAGGCGCTCGAAGAGGCGCCCCGCCTCCGTTTGGGGGAAACCGGCGTAAAAGGTCCTCAGGAAAGACCGGTCTACCGCGATCACCCCGTCACCTCCTTCTCAAGGGTGTCGTGTGAAGAACTCTCGTGTAAAAGTCTGTGTACGGGGAGCATACCGCTGAGGCGGCACATGAAGGCATCAGAGCTCGATCATCAGCTCCGGGTACACGTACCAGGAACGATTCCCCACCTTCACTAGAAGCCACGTACCCCACATATCCGGAAAGTACCTTACCTCTACTGCACTTTTGTGAACCCGTACCGAGAAAGGTATCCAATGCTCCCCCTCTACTAAAATCTGATGTAGTATGTCTCTGGATTCATTCACGGCAGGGCAGTAGACATGCCGCGGTTTAGGAAGCGGACGGTAACGATATGGATTTCCAAGTAATCCTGGTTTAGGGAGGATCCGATTAATCTCGAAAGGCTCGGAAGTCGGGCTTTGCAAAGAAGAGGCTCGGACTTTCAAGGACAGCTGGTAATTCAAGATAACGGGATAGTCGTTATTGTGGGTATTTGCCCTAGCTAGAGCG
>NZ_JBWGQW010000080.1:0-4438 GCF_056332225.1 Thermus sp.
GAAGGCCACCTCCACCGCCTTCCCCGTGTAGCCCACGGCCTCGGCGAGAAGCCTCAGGCCCACCCAGGAGGAGGAGGCGAGCCGGGCCAGGCCCTCCTTCACCAGGGCCCGGTTCCAGCCCCAAAGGGGGGCCACGTCGGCGATGGTGCCCACCGCGGCGAGGTCGGCGTACTCCAGGGGCGGGGGGAGGCCCAGGCGCTCGTGGAGGGCCCAGAGGAGTAGAAAGGCCACCCCCGCCCCCGTGGGCTTTTCCTCGAGGCCCGGGGTGTAGGCGGGGTGGAGGACCACCCCGGGTGGCGGGGTGTCCCTCGGGGTGTGGTGGTCGGTGACCAGGACCTCCACCCCGTTCTCCACGAGCTCCCTGAGCTCGGCGTGGTTGGCGATGCCGCAGTCCACGGTGAGGAAGACCTCCGCGGCCTCCAGGTGCTCGGGAACCCGGTCCATGAGGACGCCGTAGCCCTCCTCGAGGCGGTGGGGGATGAAGGGGTGGACCCGGGCCCCCAGGGCGGAAAGGCCCCGCACCAGGAGGGCCGTGCCCGTGAGCCCGTCGGCGTCGTAGTCCCCGTGGACGCGGATGCGCTTGCCCTCCTTTAGGGCGGAAAGGAGGAGGTCCACCGCGGCCTCGAGGCCCACCAAGGGAAGGAGCCTAAGGGGCGGGTCCAGGTCCAAAGGCGCCCTCACCCCCCGGTGCCAGAGGGCCAAAGCCGCCTCGGGGCCCACCCCAAAGCGGGCCATCACCTCCCGCCACTCGGCGACGGGCGGCAGGGAGAGGAGCCTCCAGCGGACCCGGCTCATGCCTCGTCCCGGTCGGGGATGCGGGAGATCTCCTCGAGACGCTCCCGCTTGAGGGCCTCCACCTCCCCCTGAAGCCGCCGCACCTCCCTTAGGAGGGCACGCCTTTCCCCAAGCCCCCTGAGCCAAAGGGCCAGGGCGAAAAGCCCCCCCACCAGGAGGCCCAAGAGGTAGGCCCCGGGGAGCAGGTAGTAAAGGGGAAGGAGGCCCCAAGGAGAGGGCAGGGCCAAAAAGGGGTAGGCGTAGTAGAGGTAAACCCCCGCCGCTCCCGCTCCCAGGCTCACCAGGAGGAAGACCCATTGGACGAGCTTCATACCACCTCCAAAAGCTCTGGAAGCCTTACCCGCCCCTCGTAGAGGGCCTTGCCCAGGAGGGCCCCCTCCACCCCGAGGCGCTTCAGGGCGAGGACGTCCTCCAAGGAGGCGATGCCTCCTCCGGCGATAAGCTCAAAGGGCCAGGCCTCCCGCACCCGGGCCACCACCTCCAGGTCCAGGCCCTTCAGGGTCCCGTCCCGGCGCACGTCGGTGTAGATCACCGTGCGCACCCCCATCCCCGCCCAGGTCCTTAGGAGGTCCAAAGCGGAAAGGGCGGTCCTCTCCCGCCAGCCCGCGGCCACCACCTCCAGGCCCCGGGCGTCCAGGGCCACGGCCAGGCGCTCCGGGCCCGCCTCCTCCAGCATCCTGGCGAGAAGCCCCGGGTCCTTCACCGCCACCGTGCCCACCACCGCCCGGCCCGCCCCCAAGGCGAGGGCCTCCCTCAGGGCCTCGAGGCTCCGGATGCCCCCCGCGAGCTGGAAGGGGATGGAGAGGGCGCGGGCGATCCGCCGGATGGCCTCTCGGTTCTCCCCCGTGCCGAGGGCGCGGTCCAGGTCCACCAGGTGGAGGAGGCCCGCCCCCTCCTCCTGGAAGCGCAGGGCGGCCTCCACCGGGTCCCCGTAAATGGTCGCCCGGGCGGGGTCCCCCTCCAAGAGGCGCACCGCCTTGCCCGACTTCAGGTCCACCGCGGGGATGAGCCACATGGCCCTATCCTACAAGCTGGCGGAGGGCCTCCTCCAGGTTTGGGCTCCGCATGAGGCTCGTCCCCACGAGGACGGCGTCAAAGAGCCCTTCCAGGGCCTTCAGCTCTTCCTTCCTGGAATACCCCGACTCCGCCACCAAGACCCCGCCGAAGCCCCGCTCCCGCGCCAGGCGGCCGAGGCGGGGGGCGGTCGCCAGGTCTATTTGCAGGGTGGCGAGGTCGCGGTTGTTGATGCCGAGGACCTCGGCCCCGGCCTCGAGGGCGATCTCCAGCTCCCTTTCGGTGTGCACCTCCACCAGGGCCTCCAGGCCGAGCCTTCTCGCCTCCTCCAGGTAGGCTCCCGTGAGCTCCCCCAAAAGGGCCACGATGAGGAGCGCGGCGCTCGCCCCGAAGGCCCTCGCCTCCTCCAGCATGAAGGGGTCCACCACGAAGTCCTTGCGGAGAAGGGGAAGGCCCACCGCCTCGCGCACCCGCTTGAGGTCCAAAAGGCTTCCCCCGAAGCGGTGGGGCTCGGTGAGGACGCTCACCGCCCTCGCCCCGCCCCGCGCGTAGGCCAAGGCGGCCTCCGCCGGGTCCACCTGGCGGATGGCCCCCTCGGAGGGGCTCTGCTTCTTCACCTCGGCGATAACCGCCAGGCCTGGGCCTTTCAGGGCTTCCTTGAAGGAGGGCACCGGAGGAGGCTCGGGAAGGGGGTAGGGGGCCACCTCCAAGGCCCGCCTCCTCGCGATCTCGCCCAGGACCCCGGGCACTCGGGCAAGGTCCGGCCGCATGGGGCCATTCTACCTAGAATGGGGCATCGCCGATGCCGGCCTTTCGGCGTGGAACCCAGCTCCCTTCCGCCTGAGGGTCAGGGCCTGTTGCGTTTATTTCGTTTGTCGGGTAGGCTGGGGTCCGAGGTGGGTATGGAGGGCGTTCTCTTTGCCCCTACACCTTCGGCGGAAGCGCTTCGGGCCTTCGGGGAGAAGCTTGCCCCCGGCAAGGTCCTGCGCCTCGAGGAAGCCTCTTTGGTGCTCACCCCGGAGCTGGCCCGGCTTTTCCGGGAGCTTTTGGAGGTGCTTTTGCGGGGCGAGGCGGTGCGGGTTGTCCCCCTGGAGGCCGAGCTCACCACGGGCCAGGCGGCCGAGCTCCTCGGGGTCTCCCGGCCTTACCTGGTCCGGCTTCTGGAGGAGGGCAAGATTCCCCACCACAAGGTGGGCACCCACCGCCGGGTGCGGGCCCAGGACCTCCTGGCCTACCTGGAAGCTTCCCGGAAGCGGGGAAGGGAGCTTTTGGACGAGCTCCTCGGCGAGGCCCAGGAGCTTGGCCTGGGGTACTAGGCCGTGCGCGGCGTGGCCTTGGCCCTAGGAGGGGGCGGCGTCCGGGGGTACGCCCACCTCGGGGTGCTCGCGGTTTTGGAGGAGGCGGGCGTCCCCATCCGGGGCCTTGCGGGAAGCTCCGCCGGGGCCTTGGCGGCCGCGGCCTGGGCCTTCAGCCACCGGAATCCCTGGAAGGTGCACGAGGCCATCTTTGACCGGGAGGTGGCGGAGCTTTCCCGGGCGGGGAGCCTACGGGCCTTGGCCCGGCTCTTCATCGCCTTCCGGCGCCCGGCCGTGGTGGCGGTGGACCGGCTGGAGGAGGGGCTCAAGGCCCTTTTTGGCGAGGCGCGGCTGGAGGAAAGCCCCATCCCCCTGGCCCTCCAGGCGGCGGACCTCCTCACGGGGGAAGGGGTGGTCTTAAGGGAGGGGCCGGTGTGGAAGGCGGTGCTGGCCAGCATGGCCATCCCGGGCTTCTTCCCCCCGGTGGCCTTTGCGGGGCGGCTCCTCGTGGACGGGGACGTGGCGGAGAAGGTGCCGGTGCGGGCGGCCAAGGCCCTCTTCCCCAAGGTGGTGGCCGTGGACGTCTCCAATCCCCCGCCCAAGGACCCGCCCAAAACGGCCCTCGAGGCCGCCCTCCTGGCGGGCGAGGCGAGCCGCAGGAGGCTCAAGGCCCTGGCCCTGAAGGAGGCGGACCTGGTCATCGCCCTGGACCCCCCCTTCCCCATAGACACCTTTGACCACGAAAAACTCCCCCTGGTCTACGGGCTCGGCCAGAAGCGGGCCCAGGAAAAGCTCAAAGAGGTGCGGGCCCTGGCCCGGGTGCGCCTCAAGGACCTGCTCCCCTTCCGCCCATAGCCCTTTCCGCCCGGCGCCCGAGGGCCAGGCCCCAACCCAGGCCCAGGAGGAGGAGGAAAAGCCCCTGGGGCCTCATGAGAAGCCCCATCACCCCCAGGAAGAAGAAGAGGGCCGCCCCCAGCCCCACGGCCACTAAGGGCGCCAAGGGGCCCTCTTCCTTCAGGGCCTCCTCGCCCTGGCGGTAGAGCCAAAGCCCCCCAAGGAAGGCCAGGAGGTACAGGGCGGGGTGGAAGGCCCGCGGCAGGAGGAAGGAGAGGAGAAGGAGAACCCCTCCTTTCCCCAGGAAGAGGACAAGCCCATAAAACCGTAGCCCCCGGCGCCTCAAGGCCGGGTCCGCCCTGGGGTCCAGAAGAGCCTTTAGAGCCTCCACGCCTAGTGGTGGAGGACCCGCTCCAGGAAGGCCCGGGTCCTCTCCTCCTTGGGCCGGGCGAAGATCTCCTCGGGCCGCCCCTCCTCCACCACCTGCCCCCCGTCCATGA
>NZ_JBWGQW010000081.1:0-4430 GCF_056332225.1 Thermus sp.
TCTGGCGGTGCCGTCCAGGACGGGGTTCTTAGAGGGGTAGAGTTGCAAACCACATAGCCCCGTAAGGGGATTGCGACTCAAGTCGTAGTCATTCGGGTACAACATATTCACCTCCCAAGGTTGCAAACCACATAGCCCCGTAAGGGGATTGCGACTTCAATCCTCCGCCACTTATTCCCGGTACCTTTTAACAGTTGCAAACCACATAGCCCCGTAAGGGGATTGCGACCCTACTTCAATGTTAACGGTCAGGTTTTTGTAGCGAACATATGTTGCAAACCACATAGCCCCGTAAGGGGATTGCGACTCCAGCATCCCGGGGAAGTCCACCACGCCCTGACTGTTCAGTTGCAAACCACATAGCCCCGTAAGGGGATTGCGACCGAAGGAGCTTCTTCAGCTCCCCTTCAAGGTGTTCCTGGTTGCAAACCACATAGCCCCGTAAGGGGATTGCGACGCGGGGCCGTGGGGCCCCTCCGCGAGCTCGGGAAGGAGGTTGCAAACCACATAGCCCCGTAAGGGGATTGCGACACCTCGAGGCCCGTGTTCAACTTGGCTACCATCTTTGCGGAGTTGCAAACCACATAGCCCCGTAAGGGGATTGCGACTCCCAAATCCAGCCCGCTACCGGCTTTTCCCTGGTCCAGTGTTGCAAACCACATAGCCCCGTAAGGGGATTGCGACCGCCATGAACCCCCTAAGCCATTGCATGCTTTTCCTCCGTTGCAAACCACATAGCCCCGTAAGGGGATTGCGACTTACTATAGGAAACCCCTGAACCCACTAGATGTTGCATGTTGCAAACCACATAGCCCCGTAAGGGGATTGCGACTCAAAGAAAACACGGAAACTTAGCGAATCTTCTCCTACAAGTTGCAAACCACATAGCCCCGTAAGGGGATTGCGACAGGGCGGAGAGGAGCTGGGAAGCGGTCATGGGTTCCCCCGTTGCAAACCACATAGCCCCGTAAGGGGATTGCGGCCAGGAAAGCTTGGCGAGGGCGGGCGCCGCCCCCTTAGTTCCCCGGACCCCGGCAGGCCCTCTCGCCGCCCGGCTTGGCTCCCCGGCCTGGGTGTGCTAGAATCCCTAGAGGCGGGGGCCGTTAGCTCAACTGGCAGAGCACCGGTCTCCAAAACCGGGGGTTGGAGGTTCGAGTCCTTCACGGCCCGCCAGCGCACCCCTCAGGCCCAGGCCTGGGGGGTTAGGCTTTTGGCGTATGGCGGCGTACCAGGTGCTCATCGTGGGCGCGGGGTTCTCCGGGGCCGAGGCCGCTTTCCAGCTAGCCAGAAAGGGGGTTCGGGTGGGCCTCCTCACCCAAAGCCTGGACGCGGTGATGATGCCCTTCCTGCCCCCCAGGCCCCCCTTTCCCCCGGGAAGCCTCCTGGAGCGGGCCTACGACCCCGGGGACGAGCGGGTGTGGGCCTTCCACGCCCGGGCCAAGTACCTTTTGGAGGGCGAGCGGAACCTCCACCTCTTCCAGGCCACGGCCACGGGGCTTCTCCTGGAGGGAGGGCGGGTGGTGGGGGTGAGGACCTGGGAGGGCCCCCCGGCCCGGGCGGAGAGGGTGGTGCTCGCGGTGGGGAGCTTCCTCGGGGCGAGGCTTTTCCTGGGCGGGGCGGTGGAGGAGGCGGGCAGGCTTTCGGAGGCGAGCTACCCCGACCTTTTAGAGGAGCTTTCGCGCTTGGGCTTCCGCTTCGTGGAGCGGGAAGGGGAGGTGCCCAAGACCCCCACCACCCCCGGCTACCGGGTGCGCTACCTGGCCTTCCACCCCGAGGAGTGGGAGGAGGAGACCTTCCGCCTCAAGCGCCTAGAGGGGCTTTACGCCGTGGGGCTTTGCGTGCGGGAAGGGGACTACGCCCGCATGAGCGAGGAGGGGAAGCGCCTGGCGGAGCACCTTCTCCATGAGCTTGGGTAGGGGCCTCTTCCAGGGGTCCTCCCCCTCCCCCTCCCAGAGGGCCCCCCGCACCTCCACGAGAAGCCTGCGGTGGGTGAGGGCGTGGCGCACCTCGCCAAGGGGCCTAGACCTCACCCCGAAGGCCGCCTCCCGCAGGGGAAGCGCCTCCGGGGGAAAGAGGGGCACCCCGTAAAGCCCCCGGAACCGCCCTTCAAGCCTCTCCAGGTGGACCCCCTTCCGCCCGAGGAGAACCAGGGCCACGAGCCTCTCCTCCCTTACCCGGCGCTCCCTCGGGCGGGGGTAGCGCCCGGGGGCCTCCTTCCCCCGGCAGAAGGCCCCTAGGGGGCAGGCCCCGCATCGGGGCCTCCTCGGCAGGCAGACCGTGGCCCCGAGCTCCATGAGGGCCTGGTTCCACACCCCCGGGTCCACGCCCTCGGGAAGGAGGCCCTGGGCCAGGGCGAAAAGCGCCTTCTCCTTGGGGTCTTCCAGGGCGAAGAGGCGGGCGAGGACCCGGCGCACGTTCCCGTCCACCGCCGCCACCCGCTCCCCGAAGGCGATGGAGGCCACCGCCGCCGCGGTGTAGGGCCCGAGGCCGGGAAGCCTCTTCAGCTCGGCGAAGCTTCGGGGAAGCTCCTCCACGCTTTGGGCCAGGCGGTGGAGGTGTTCCGCCCTGCGGTAGTAGCCCGCCCCCTGCCAAGCCTTCAGGACTTCCTCCAGGGGGGCCTCTCCCAGGGCCTTCAGGGTGGGAAAGCGCTCCAGAAAGCGGCGGTAGTAGGGAATGGCCTGCTCCACCCGGGTCTGCTGCAGGAGGACCTCGGACACCAGGACGCGGTAGGGGTCCTTCTCCCCCCGCCAGGGGAGGGGGCGGGCGTTCTCCCGGTACCAGGCGAGGAGGGCCTTCTGCCAGGTTTCCACGCTAAAGAGGGAGGGGGCCCCGGAAGAGGCGCCTGTGCTCCACCATGAGGCAGCGGTCGGCCACCACGGGGACGCCCGCCTCCTCCAGGGCCTTCTCAAACTCCGGGTTCCGGATGCCCGACTGGAGCCAGACCAGACCAGGCTTCAGGGCCAGGGCCTCCGCAAGGTGGCCCATGAGGGCGGAAGGGGGGCGGAAGACGTCCAGGATGTCCACGGGGCCCTGAAGCTCCAGGAGGCTTCCCACCACCCTTTCCCCGAAAAGCTCCTCCCCTTGGAACCTGGGGTTCACGGGGAGGACGCGGTAGCCCTGCTCCGAGAGGTATTTGGGCACGTAGTGGGCGGGGCGGGAAGGGTCCTTGTGGGCCCCGAGGACGGCGATGGTCCGGGCCTGGGCCAGGCGCTCCTTGAGCCGAGCCTCCTCCATCAGCGCACCCTCCTCTCCAAGACCGCCATCAGCTTGCGGGCCTCCTCAAAGGCCAGGCGGTGGGGCTGGGCCCTGAGGTAGGGCAAGAGGTCCTCCTCCCCCAAAACGGGGAGGCGGCCCACCTCCCCCTTGACCCGCTTGCCCACGAACACCAAGACGGGCTGGACCTCCACCCCCAGGAGCTCCTTGAGCTTGTGGGCCTGGCGCCACGCCTGGCGCACGAGGTCGTCCCGCCTGCTTCCCCGGACCCAAAGCCCCTCGGGGCGCACCTCTATGGGGCCACTATAGTTCTTCACCTCCACGTTGAAGACGCCGGGAGGGCCCACCACCACGTGGTCGGCGTTCTCGCCCCCCAGGTCCACGTCGTGGAAGACCCGCCAGCCCAGGGGCAGGCGGGCGAGGACCCGGCCCACCCGGGACTCCCCCAGGTAGCCCCGTGCCTTCGCCACCACCTCGCGCTCCACGTCCTTGTCCTGAAGGAAGCGCACCGCGGCCAAGAGGGCCAGGGGAAGGGCCAGGGCCCCCATCCAGGGGACGAAGAGCTTGATAAGGAGCCAGACCAAAAAACCAAGGCCCAAGACCACGGCGGCCAAGCGCCAAAGCTTCCTGGAAAGGGTCTTTCCCGCTTTGCCGATCTCGCGCGCCATACCGCCTCCCTAAGGCCGGTAGTCCAAGGGCCTCAGGTAGAACTCCCCTATGGCCGTGGAGGAAAGGAGGGCCACGGTGGGGAGGGCCCTTTTCCAGTGGGTGCGGTTCACCCGCTCCTTCACCCGCCTAAGCTCCTCCTCGCTGAAGCCGAGGCCCAGGATGTAGGCGTCGGAGTAGCCCTTCAGGTAGTGCTCCAGGATCACGTCGGCCCGGAGGTAGCGCACCCCGAGGTCGGCCTCGTCCGTCTGGCCGGGGACGAGGTCGGCGGTGGGGGGCTTCTTCACCACGGCCTCCGGCACCCCGAGGTGCTCGGCGAGCCGCCAGACCTGGGTCTTGTAGAGGTCCCCCAAGGGGTTCACGGGCGGGGCGTCGTCCCCGTGCCAGGTGTAGTAGCCGAAAAGCCTCTCCGTCTTGTTCCCCGTGCCCAAGGGGAGGGCCCGGTAGGCCTGGGACTTGTCAAAGAGGACGATCATCCGCGCCCGGGCCATGACGTTCCCCTTGCGGTGGGGGGTGAGGTCCGGGGTGAGGGCGGCGTAGGCCTCCACCAT
>NZ_JBWGQW010000082.1:0-4403 GCF_056332225.1 Thermus sp.
GAGGGCGAGGAGGGGGAGGAGGGTGTTCGCCACCTGGCGGAGGCTTCGGGCCGTGTGGGGCTTGGTGTAGGGCTTGATGAGGGGGATCCAGTCCTTGGGCTCTACTTTTTTCATCGCCATCCCGCGCTTTTAGAGCGCACCCTATGGTAGGGCCTCGTCCCATGAGGCGGGTGAGAAGGGTGGCGCGCTCTGGCCAAAGCTGGGCGCCCGCACCTTGAGATGCCCAAGCTTGGGATGTGGGAAAGCGCTTTTGGGGCCCCCACCGCGGCAAAAGCCGCGGTGGGGTACCTAGCGGGGCCTGAGGCGCTCCTCCGAGTCCAGGAGGAGGGTCACGGGGCCCTCATTTACCAGGTGGACCCGCATGTGGGCCCCGTAGACCCCGGTTTCCACGTGGACCCCTTGGGCCAGGAAGGCCTCAATGGCCGCCTCGTAAAGCCTTTTGCCCTGGTCGGGGGGGGCGGCCTGCAGGAAGGAGGGGCGGTTCCCCTTGCGGGTGTCGGCGTAGAGGGTGAACTGGCTCACCAGAAGCACCTCGCCTCCCACGTCCAGGAGGGAGAGGTTCATCTTGCCCTGGGGGTCGGGGAAGACCCTCAGGTTCACGATCTTGCGGGCGAGGTAAAGGGCGTCCTCCGGGGTGTCCCTCTGCCCCACCCCCAGGAGGACGAGGAGCCCGAGGCCGATCCTCCCCACCACCTCGCCCTCCACCTCCACAAAGGCCTCGGAGACCCGCTGCACCACGGCCCGCATCCCTCACCCCCTGGGCCCGGCGAAGAGGGCCACGGTGCCGGGCCCCGTGTGCACGCTCACCGCCGCCCCCGCCTGGAGGGTGGCGAGGACCTCCACCCCTTCGGCCTGCACCCGCCCTTTCAGGGCCTCCGCCCCTTGGGGGTTTCCGGCGTGGGCCACGTAGACCAGCCCGCCCTCGGGGAACTCCTGGCGGAAGAGCTCGGCCACCTTGCGCAGGCCTTCCGTGAAGCCCCGCGCTCGAGGCCCCGCCTCCACCGCCCCTTCCTTGACCAAGAGGACGGGAAGGATGCGGAGAAGGCTGCCCATAAAGTGTTGCAGGCCCCCGATGCGCCCCGAGCGGTGGAGGTAGGTGAGGGTCCGGGGGAGCACGTACCCCCGCACCTTTTGACGGTAAGGGGCGAGGGCCTCTTCCAGCCTCTCCCAGACCACCCCTATCCGGAGAAGCCGCCGGGCCTCCTCCGGGGAGAGGCCCAGGGTGGAGTCGGCGGCGAAGGCCACGCTAGAGGCTGTAGGCATAGAACCCGTAGGTGCCGGGGCCGGTGTGGCTGGCGATCACCGCTCCCAGCTCGCTCACCAGGGCTTCCTCCACGGGAAGCCCGGAGGAGAGGACCCTTTCCTTGAGCTCCTTGACCGCCCCCTCCTCGGCGCTGTAGAGGAAAAAGGCCCGGATGCTCCCCTTGTCCTTCGCCCAGGCGCGAAAGTCCTCGAGGATCGCCTCCCGGGCCTTTCTTTCCCCCCGGGCCCGGCCTGCGGTCTCCACCCGGCCCTCCTTGAGGGTGAGGATGGGCTTGATCTGGAGGAGGGTGCCCAGGAGGGCCTGGGCCCCGCCGATGCGCCCGCCCCGCCTGAGGAACTCCAGGGTGGCCACGGTGAAGCGGACGAAGTGGTCCTGCCGGATCCTATCGAGCTCCGCCACCACCTCTTTGAGGTCCCGGCCCCCGTCCAGGAGCTCCTTGGCCCTCAAGACCATCATCCCGATACCCAAGGAGGCGGCCTGGCTATCAAAGAGGGTGATCCTGCCGGGGAACTGGCTTGCCGCGAGCTCCGCCGACTGCAAGGTGCCCGAAAGCTTGCTGGAGATGTGGATGGAAAGGACGTGGTCCGCTTCCTGAAGGGCCTCGGCGTACGCCTTGGCGAAGTCCTCGGGGGAGGGCTGGCTGGTGCTGGGGAAGCCTTCGCCGGAGCGCACCCTCCGGAAGATCTCCTCGGGGGTTATTTCCTCCCAGTCCCGGTACACCCGGCCGCCCAGGTTCACGTAAAGGGGAACCGCCCGGATGCCCAGGCGCTCCCGAAGGGGCTTGGGCAGGTCGGCGGTGGAGTCGGTTACCAGGGCTACCTTCATGGACCTCCTTTTGCTCCGGCCTAGGATACCACAGGGGCCCGGTGTAGTGTACCGGGAGCCTTGCCCCAAGGGCTTTCCCCGTGCTAGGGTCAAGGGTATATGTGGCGGGTGCTGGTTTCCGACGAGATGCGGCTTGGGGACCTGAAGTACCCCGGGGTGCTCCTAGACTACCGGCCAGGGATCGGCCGGGAGGAGCTTCTTGAGGTCATTCCCGCCTACGACGCCCTCATCACCCGAAGCCGCACCCAGGTGGACGCCGAGCTCCTCAGGCGGGGGAAGCGGCTTAAGGTGGTGGGCCGGGGCGGGGTGGGGGTGGACAACGTGGACCTCGAGGCGGCGAGCCGCCTGGGCATCCTGGTGGTGAACGTCCCCGAGGCCAACACCCGTTCCGCCGCCGAGCTCGCCTTCGGCCTCCTCCTCGCCGCGGCCCGGGGCATCGCCCTCTCCGACCGGAAGATGCGAGGGGGGGAGTGGGACCGGAAGTTTTTGGGGGTGGAGCTAAAGGGGAAGACCCTGGGGATCGTGGGCTTGGGCCGCATCGGGGGGCAGGTGGCCCGCTTCGGCAAGGCCTTTGAGATGCGGGTCCTGGCCTACGATCCCTACATCCCCAAGGCCCGGGCGGAAAGCCTCGGGGTGGAGCTTCTGGAGAGCCTCGAGGACCTCCTCCGGCAGAGCCACTTCCTCACCCTGCACACCCCCCTCACCGAGGAGACCCGGGGGATGATCGGCCGGAGGGAGCTCTACCTCCTTCCCCGGGGGGCGGTGGTGGTGAACGCCGCAAGGGGCGGCATCGTGGACGAGAAGGCCCTCCTGGAGGTCCTGGAGGAAGGCCACCTTTTCGCCGCGGGCCTGGACGTCTTCGCCGAGGAGCCGCCCCCCAAGGACCACCCCCTCATCCACCACCCCAGGGTGGTCCACACCGCCCACCTGGGGGCGAACACGGTGGAGGCCCAGGAAAGGGTGGGGGAGGCCATCCTGGAAAGGGTGGTGCGCACCCTGGAGGGGGACCTCTCCTACGCCCTGAACACCGGCTTTGACCCCGAGGCCCTCGAGGCCCTGCGGGGCTTCCTGCCCCTGGGGGAGGCCTTGGGGAAGCTCCTCGCCCAGATCACCCGGGGAAGGCCCCAGGCCCTAGAGGTGCGTTTCCTGGGCCAGTTTGAGAAGGACCCCGAGCCCGTGGCCAGCGCCGTGGCCAAGGGGCTTCTCTCCCGGGTTCTGGGGGAGGGGGCGGTGAACCTGGTCTCGGCCAGGCCCCTCCTCAAGGACCGGGGCATCCACCTCACCACCCTGCGCTCCGAGGAGGCGGGGGAGTACACGAGGCTTTTGGAGGCCAGGCTCACCACGGACCAGGAGGAGCGCCGGGCCCGGGGGGTGGTGATCGGGGGGAAGCCCCGCCTGGTGGGCATTGATGACTACGCCCTGGAGGTGGTGCCCGAGGGGTACATGCTGGTCTGCGTCAACTACGACCGCCCGGGGGTGGTGGGCCAGGTGGGGACCCTCCTCGGCGAGGCGGGGGTGAACATCGCGGGGATGCAGCTCGGGCGGGACGTGCCGGGCGGCCGGGCCCTTTTCGTGCTCACCGTGGACCAGAGGCCTACCCTCGAGGTCCTGGAGGCCCTGAGGGCCCTGCCGGTCCTGGAGCGGGTGGATGTGGCGGAACTCTAGGGGCGGGGGTTGAAAAGCCCGCTCCCTTTAGAGGAGAATAGCGGCACGAGCGCAGGAAATCGTGAAGTATATCACTTGCGCTTCCCGAAGGCGTACACCAGCTCGTCCGCCTTGCGCACCACGAGGAGCAAAGCCGTCCGTCCCATCCCGTCCTTCAGCAGGTACTTGGTGCGGGTTTCCCCGTCCACCACCTTCTCCTCCTGGCTTTCCAGGAAGTAACCGGCGGCGGCCAGGTTGGTGAGGACCTGATGTATAAGGGCGGCGTGGAGGCGGCTTGTGAGGCCCTTGGCGGCGAAGGTTTCCAGGGCGTAGCCCTTGGCCTCGGGGAAACGGGCCAGGATGGGCTCGGGGCTTCGCGCTTTGTAGGTTCCCTGGGGCAGGCGCACGGCGGGGTCCAGGCTCGAGGCCAAAGCGGCCACCGCGGTCACCTCCACCAGGGTCTGGGCCCAGGCGCCCACGGCGAGGACCAGGAGCAGGCTCAAAAGCTTTTTCATGACCCCACTCTACTCCCCGCCAGGCCTCGGGGTCGCCTTAGCCCAGGTTTAGCCTAGACCTCGCCATGAGGACGCTTGGCTTCCTTTACCTGGCCCTTGGCTCCCTGGCCCTGGCCCAGGCGGTGGTGGGGGTTTACCCCCTTCCCCCCACGCCC
>NZ_JBWGQW010000083.1:0-4183 GCF_056332225.1 Thermus sp.
CCAGCAACTGCAGATGCAAGGAATACAGCTCAGCCGCCAGCCCCTTTCCGGCCTGAACCTTGGGGGTAGGCCCGCCCTTGGCGTTTACAGCCAGATCACTTTTCTGGGCCAAAGCTACGTGGACGTGGCCGTGTACACCGTGGAGCGGGGCCGGGCCTACGGCCTACAGCTCACTGCCCCAGCCCAGGCCTTTCCCCAGGTGCAGGGGGTTTACCAAGCGCTTCTAAGCCAGGTGGAGCTCGTGGGGGCGCAGGCCCCGCAACCCTTCCCTTCGCCCCAACCCTTCTCTCCCTTCCCACAGCCAACCCCTCCCCCCTTTCCTCCGGTGCCAGGAGAGGATAGGGGCGGCAGCGGCTCGTTCTCGCCGCAACCTTTCCCTTCGCCCCAGCCGCCCTCGGGGGACAAGGGGAACCAGCGGCCCCGTCCCGCCTTTACCCCCCCTGCTGACCGCCCGGTGGAGCTCCGGTATGGGAAAGAGGTGGGGGACGGCACCCGCTTCGCCGTGGCCCTGGGCGGCCTCCGCTACCGCATCGTGCCCAAAGGGCCGGGGCGGTGGGAGGTAACGGAGGTGGTGGCGGGCGCCAACGGGGAGGAGAAGGAAACCTACCTTCTGGACGGACTCGGCCTCCAAGAGGAGGAGGAGGTCCTCCTGCCCCCGGTATGGCACACCGGGCGGGAGGAGATAGGGGGCCTGAGGTTTTCCCGGGAAAACCGGGGAGATCTCGTGGTCTACCGCTACCAGGACGAGGAGATACGCCTGGAGTTCGCCTACCGAAAGGACGGGTGGCTCGCCTACTACGTTCAATGTGACCTTACCAAGAAGGCCAACCCCTGTGTGCGCTACACCCTTAAGGAGGTGCGGTGATGCGCTTCGCCCTGTTCTTGATTCCTCTTCTGCTTCCCGTCCTGGCCCAGGGGGTGCGGACGGGGATCACCCCCAAGGAGGCGGAGGCCCTCCTCAAGGCGGCCTCCTACCGCTACGAGCGGGTGGAAGAGGGCGGGGAGGTCTACTTCCGCCTGCGGCTTGCGGGGCTTCAGGCCCTTCTTCTGCTCATGGACTGCGAGAAGGAGGTGTGCTCGAGCCTCCAGCTCTACGCGGGCTTCTCCATGAAGAAGCCCCCGAGCCTGGAGCGCATCAACGCCTGGAACCGGGAGAAGCGCTTTTCCCGGGCCTACCTGGACAAGGACGGGGACCCGGTCCTGGAATGGGACCTGGACCTCTCGGGCGGGGTGACCGACGGGGCCATAAAAGCCTTTCTGGATTTGTTTGAGGAAAGCCTCCGGGCCTTCGCGTCCTGGATCGGCTTTGATTAGGGGGCCAAATGCGGGAGCTCGCTTTTCCGGCGGGGGTGCGTTGGAGGCTTGGGTGGGCGCTTCTTTTGGGGCTTCTTCTCCTTGCCTTTGGGTTTAAGGCCCGGGAGCCCTTGGCCCTGCTTGTGGGGGGGCTTCTCGTCTTGGCCTTCGCCCTTCACCTCCGCCGCACGGCCTATGCCCTCACCCTGGAGCCCGAGGGGGTGCGGTACGGGGGAAGGCTCTACCCCAGGGAGGCCCTGGAGGGCGTGGCCCTGGACCCCCTTTGGGGCAGGCTCCTCCTGGACTTCGGCGGGGAGAGGCTTCCCCTCCCCCTGGGGCTTCCCGGGTGGGACGAGGTCCTCGCCCACCTGGGGGTGGACTGGCGGGAGGTGGAGGGCCTTGTGGACTACCTCCTGGCCCAGCGGGGCCGGGTCTGGTTCCTCGGGGCCCTCCACCCGCCCCGGGAGGCGGAGGGGGTCCACCGCTGGGCCCAGGGCCTCTACCGGCGCCACTTCCTCAAGATCTACGGGGCCCTGGCCCTCTTGGGGGTGGGGCTTGCCCTCTTCTCCTTGGCCGAGGGCCTGGGGCTCGCCCTCTTCGCCCTGGGCTTCGGCCTCGCCCTCTGGTGGCTTCTCGCCTTCCCCCACGACCTGGTGCGCCTCAGGGGAGGCGGGGGGCGGTACAACCCCCTGGACCCGGAGTTCCAGAAGCTTGCGGAGGAGGGAAGCGCATGAGGCGGATAGCGGTTCTTGGGGCGTTCCTTTTGGCTTTGAACGCGGGAGCCGAGCGGGTGGTGGACCGGCTCCACGGCTTCGCCGCGGACCTGCCCGAGGGGTGGAGTCTCGTCTTCGCCGAGGGAGGCCTCCTCTTCACCGACCTGGAGAGCGTGGTCCTGGTGCGGGGCATGCCCTTAAAAAGCCCCAGGGAGGCGGCGAAGCCCCTCCTGGAGGAGGCGAGGCGCCTTGGGGGAGGGCAGGCCACCTTCCACTTCAAGGCCGCCTCGGGAGGGCTCATGCTCCTCGCCCGGGGCCTGGGCTACCCCTTTTTCCTCACCCAGAGGGCCATGGGGGAACTGGCCCTCTTCGCCATGGCGCCCGAGGCGCAGGCCGCCCTTTCCGGGCTCCGTTACGAGGCGGCCCACCTCCTCCTCCCAGGTCCTAAGAGCCTCCTCGCCGTGAGCGCCTACCTGCCCCAGGATCTCTCCCCGGACGGCAGGAAGGAGGTCTTGGGGCTTCTCCGCTCCTTGGAGTTTTTGGGGCCCAAGGAGCGGGTGCCCTACCGGATGGAGGCGGTCCTGGACCCCGGGCTTGGGGTTCCCGCCCTAGCCGTCCCCGTGCCCCAGGGGTACACCCTGGCGGGGAGCGTGGTGGACCTAGACGAAACCCGGCACCACCCCGTCTTCCAGCTCGCCAAGGGCGGGGTGGTCCTCCGGCGGGACGCGGTCTTACTGGAGGCCATGGCCATCGCCACGCCCTTCGGAGGGAGTCCCAACACCATCCTCCTCTGGAACGGCCGGGCGGGGCAGGTGCCGGGCTTCCTCTGCGCCCGGGGCCCCGAGGAGCTTCCCGCCCTCTTCGCCCAGGGCCTTTGGGCCCTGGAGGCCGGGAGCCCCTGGGAGGTGGAGCGTGCCAACCCCCTCCGGGGGAGGAGCCGGGTGGCCCGGTACCTGGAAGAGACGCGGGAGGCCTACGAGAGGCTCATGGACCAGCAGATGCTCATGGTCATGGGAAGGTCCGGGACCCAGTACCAGAGCTGGCGGCAGAGCCTGGACCTCCGCGCCCGCCAAGGAAACGTGGGGCGGCAGGCCGTGGTGAAGGCCCATGGATTCCTCCGGTACGAGCCTTCCTTCGCCGCCTCCTCCGCCCACTGCAGGCTCTACCTGGAGCTCGCCTTGGTGCACGGCCCCAAGGAGGCCCTGGCCCGGGAGCAAGGGGTCCTGGCCGGGGTCTTCCTGGGCCTCGCCCTGAACCCCCGCTGGGCCGCCCTGGAGGCGGAAAGAAGCAGACGGGCGAGCAGCGAGCTCACCCGGATGGTCCTCCAGATGAACAAGGATGCGGAGGAGTTCAACTCCTGGATGAGCCGGTCCTGGACCAACCTCCTCTCGGACCAGACCTACGCCCGCGACCCCGCCACCGGGGAGACCTTCCGCCTTTACAAGCAGTCCTTTGACACGGGAGCTTTTTGGCGGGAGCCCGTCTTCGGAGGGGTCCTGGGGAGCGTGGAGCGGGGCGGGAAGCTGGAAGAACTCCTCCGCGGCGGGGGCTGGCGGCGCCTGGAGGAGTCCCTGAGCGGCCTTCCCGGCACCTGGCGGTGATGCCCCCCGTCCCGGGCATGCCGGGACGGGGACGCGGAAAAACCGGTCCACGGCCTCCCACCCTGGCGCTGGGTGGAGGGGCTTGGGCGCGGCTTTGGGGGGGCCGCCTTCAAGGGTAAAGCCTGCCCCGCCAGCAAGAGGTAGCCCCCAAAGCCGCCTCTCGTGCATGCCTCTTCCCCCGGAGGGAAGAAGGTGAATGTCTAGCAATCCCCTTACGGGGCTATGTGGTTTGCAACATGACCCAGGCCGCCATCTCCCACGTGGCCTCGGTGCAGTCGCAATCCCCTTACGGGGCTATGTGGTTTGCAACCCTCACCCGGGCCAAGTTCTATGAGAGCCAAACGACTCGGGTCGCAATCCCCTTACGGGGCTATGTGGTTTGCAACCATTAGGCGCTTTTTGGTGGAGGAAGCGTATAATGTCGTTGGGTCGCAATCCCCTTACGGGGCTATGTGGTTTGCAACTCTACCCCTCTAAGAATCCCGTCCTGGACGGCACCGCCAGAGGGGGGTTTATGAGAAAGATGAAGTTTGGAATATGCACACGGCGAATAACGGGGGTTTTCGGGGGTTTATG
>NZ_JBWGQW010000084.1:0-4121 GCF_056332225.1 Thermus sp.
CCTTCACCGGCTTCCTCTCGGGGATGATGGGGGTGGGCGGCGGGACGATCATGGTCCCGGCCATGGTCCTCCTCCTGGGGATGCCCCAGCACACCGCCCAGGGGACAAGCCTCCTCGCCATGGTCCCGGCGAGCCTGGTGGGGGCCTACACCCACCTGCGCCTGGGGAACGTGGACCGGGACCTCGCGCTAGGCCTCGTGCCCGGGGTCCTGGCGGGCACCTTCCTCGGAGGGGAGCTGGCCCACGTCCTCCCGGAAGGCGCCCTGAGGCTCGTCTTCGCCGCCGTGCTCGTCTGGACGGGGTGGCGGTACGCCCGTCCATAAAAGCCTCTAGCGCCACCTGGAACGCGGTCATCGTCCTCGGGCGGGGTTCCCCTTGCCCGGAAGGGGCAGGGGGTGTAAGGTGGGGGTGGCCTTTAAACCGGTCCCGCGAGGCCGGAAAGGGGGAACGATGCGAGAAACAAGGGAGAGGACCAAGGCCAGGCAGGGCGGCGGAGGCTTCGGCCTCCGCCTTTTTTGGGGGGTGGGGCGTGCGCTATAAGGCGGAGCTCATGAACGCCGAGGAGATGCGGCGGGCCCTCTACCGCATCGCCCACGAGGTGGTGGAGGCCAACAAGGGGACGGAGGGCCTGGCCCTGGTGGGGATCCACACCCGGGGCATCCCCCTCGCCGGGCGCATCGCCCGCTTCATCGGGGAGTTTGAGGGGAAGGAGGTGCCCGTGGGGGTCCTGGACATCACCCTCTACCGGGACGACCTCACGGAGATCGGCTTTAGGCCCGAGGTGCGGGAGACCCGGATCCCCTTTGACCTCACGGGAAAGGCCATCGTCCTGGTGGACGACGTCCTCTACACGGGCCGCACCGCCCGGGCCGCCTTAGACGCCCTCATGGACCTGGGAAGGCCCAGGCGCATTTATCTCGCGGTCCTGGTGGACCGGGGGCATAGGGAGCTTCCCATCCGGGCGGACTTCGTGGGGAAGAACGTCCCCACCTCCCGGAACGAGGTGGTGAAGGTGAAGGTGGTGGAGGTGGACGGGGAGGACCGGGTGGAGCTTTGGGAAAGGGAGGGGGCATGAGGCACCTCCTGGACTTCCAGGGCTGGAACAGGGCCGAGGTGGAGGGCCTCCTGGACACGGCCCGGGTGATGCGGGAGGTCCTGGAGCGGCCCATCAAGAAGGTCCCCGCCCTCCAGGGCTTCACCGTGGCCACGGTCTTCTTTGAGCCCTCCACGAGGACCCGGATCTCCTTTGAGCTCGCCGCAAGGCGCATGTCGGCGGACGTGGTCTCCTTCGCCGCGGCCACCAGCAGCCTGCAGAAGGGGGAAAGCTACAAGGACACCCTCCTCACCCTCGAGGCCATGGGGGTGGACGCCTACGTGATCCGGGCCGATGCCGCCGGGGTGCCCCACCAGGCCACCCGCTGGGTCAAGGGGGCGGTGATCAACGGCGGGGACGGCCGCCGCGCCCACCCCACCCAGGCCCTCCTGGACGCCTACACCCTCCTCGAGGCCCTGGGGACCCTAGAGGGGAAGAAGGTCGCCATCGTGGGGGACATCCTCCACTCCCGGGTGGCCCGCTCAAACGCCGAGCTCCTTCCCCTCCTCGGGGCCCGGGTCTTCCTGGCGGGCCCCCCAAGCCTCCTGCCCAAAAGCCTTCCAGGGGTCCACCTTACCCCCCATCTGGAGGAGGCCCTGGAGGAGGCGGACGCCGTCATGGTGCTCAGGCTCCAGAAAGAGCGCATGGAGGCGGGGCTTGTCCACCTGGAGGACTACATCGCCCGCTACCAGGTGACCGAGAGGAGGCTCGCCCTGGCCAAGCCCCAGGCCCCCCTCCTCCACCCCGGCCCCATGAACCGGGACGTGGAGCTGGAAGGCCCCCTGGCCGACTCGGAAAGAAGCCTGGTGAACCGCCAGGTGCAAAACGGGGTGGCGGTGCGCATGGCGGTGCTCTACCACCTTTTGGTGGGAAAAGGGAGGTGACGTGCGGTACCATGAGGCCATGGTGAAGGCCGAAGAAGCCCTGGCGGAGCTTCTCCACCGGGTGCGGGTCCGCCCCCCGCAAAAGGCCCGCAGGAGGCGCCCTAAGCCGGTGCTCCTCAAGGGAGAAACGCCCCCTCTCCATGAACTCCTCACCCAGGAACGGCGCTAAGGTCTTCTTCGCCGACACCAGCGCTCTCCTCTACCTCGTGGTGGACCACCCTGGCGAGCCCTTCGCCTGGGTTCGGGGCCTCCTCCGGGAGGCCCCCCTGGCGGCCTGCGACCTCTTCCTCCCGGAAGCCGTGGCCGCCCTAAGGGGGCGCCGGGACGGGGGCCACCTGAGCCCGAGGGGCTTTCGGAAGGCGGTGCGGTCTTTAGAAGAGCTTCTGCCGAGCCTCTACCTCGTGGAAAGCGGCCTGGCCCTGATGCAGGCGGCAAGCCTCCTTGCCCGCGAGCATCCCCTGCGGGGAGCGGACGCCGTCCACCTGGCGGCGGCCATGGCCCTTTTTCGCCAGGTTTCGGGGGTGTTCTTGACCCTGGACCGCAGGCAATACCGGGTGGCCAAGGCCCTGGTGCCCACCTACCCGGTGCCCGAACTGGAGGAAGCATGATCCTGATCCGAAACGTGCGGCTCGTGGACGCTATGGGGGAACGGGGCCCCCTGGACGTCCTCATCGGCGAGGGAAGGATCCTCTCCCTGGAAGGGGGGGAGGCCGAAGAGGTGGTGGACGGGACGGGCCTGCTCCTCGCCCCGGGGTTTTTGGACCTCCACGCCCACCTTAGGGAGCCGGGAGAGGAGGTGAAGGAGGACCTTTTCTCGGGGCTCCTCGCGGCGGTACGCGGGGGGTACACCGACCTCGTCGCCATGCCCAACACCAAGCCCCCCGTGGACACCCCGGAGGCGGTGCGGGCCCTGAAGGAGAAGGCCAGGGCCCTGGGCCTCGCGAGGCTCCACCCCGCGGCCGCCCTCACCCTGGGGCAGGAGGGGAAGCACCTCGCCCCGGCGGGGCTTTTAAAGGAGGCGGGGGCCCTCCTCCTCACCGACGACGGGCGCACCAACGAAGACGCCGGGGTCCTGGCGGCGGGGCTCCTCCAGGCCGCGGCCTTAGGCCTTCCCGTGGCGGTGCACGCGGAGGACGCGAGCCTCAGGCGAGGGGGGGTGATGAACGACGGGGCCCTGGCGGACCTCCTGGGCCTTCCCGGAAACCCCCCGGAGGCCGAGGCCGCAAGGATCGCCCGGGACCTCGAGGTCCTGCGCTACGCCAGAAGGCGAAGCCAGGCCACCCCCAGGCTCCACGTCCAGCACCTCTCCACCCGGCGGGGCCTGGAGCTCATCCGGGAGGCCAAGCGGGCGGGCCTTCCCGTGACCGCCGAGGCCACCCCCCACCACCTCACCCTCACCGAGGAGGCCCTGAGGGGCTTTGACCCCCTCTTCAAGGTGGCCCCGCCCCTCAGGGGGAAGGAGGACCGGGAAGCCCTCCTAGAAGGGCTCCTAGATGGAACCCTAGACGCCGTCGCCACCGACCACGCCCCCCACACCCTGGCGGAAAAGGAGATGGACCTCCTCCGGGCCCCCTTCGGCATCCCGAGCCTCGAGGTGGCCTTCCCCCTCCTCTACACCGAGCTCCACCTCAAGCGGGGCTTTCCCCTCCCCAGGCTCGTGGAGCTTTTCACCGATGGCCCCAGGCGGGTCCTGGGCCTCCCCCCCCTTCACCTGGAGGAAGGGGCCGAGGCGAGCCTGGTTCTCCTCTCCCCCAAGGAGCGCCCCGTGGACCCCAGCGCCTTCGCCTCCAAGGCCCGCTACTCCCCCTGGGCGGGGTGGGTCCTCGGGGGCTGGCCCGTCCTCACCCTGGTGGCGGGCCGGATCGTCCACGAAGCGCTAGAATAGGGGCGTGCTCAAGAAGCTTTTGGAGGCGGACGCCATCGGCCTCAGGCTGGAGTGGGTGGGGGGGCTTCCCCTCTGGGAGGCCCAGCCCACCTACCGGCACCAGAAGGCGGTGGACCGGATCCGGCAAAGCCTCCGGCCTAAGGGGGGCGCCCCCTGCGCTTGCGTCCACGTGGCCAGCGTCTACGTGCGCTTCCCCGATGGCTCCTAGAAAAGGCCCGACATCGCCGTCTTCTGCCGGGAGCCCGAGGAGCTGGACGAG
>NZ_JBWGQW010000085.1:0-4086 GCF_056332225.1 Thermus sp.
CGCCCCCACGTAGGGCTTGCCCAGAAGCTCCAAAAACCCCTGAAGGGTGCCGTCCTCGCCGTAGCGGCCGTGGACCAGGGGGAAGACCACCCCGTAGGCCTCCCAGTCCAGGGGCGGGGGGAAGGGATGGTCCCCGGAAGGGGCGGCCTTGGCCGCAAGGGCCTCCAAAGCCCGCTCCCCAAGGAGCCAACGCCCGTCCTTAGCGATAACGGCAAGCTCCGTGGGAAAGGGCATGAAGCGCAAAACCCCTTCGGCGGAGGAAAGGGAAACCTCGTGCTCCGGGCCCCTCCCCCCGGCCACCACCAGCACCTTGGGCGGCACCATACCCCAAGCTTATACCCTCCGCCGGGCCCCAAAGCGGCCTACCCTTGGCGGAGTTCCAAGCCGTTAAAGCGCTGGGCGCAGGGGAGAAGCCCTTCCTCCACCCAGCAGAGCACCGCTTCCCTAGCCACCGAAAGCACCCTTTCGGCCAGGGGCCACTCCTCCGGGGCAAAGGGGGAAAGGACATACTCGGCGCCAAGCTCCTTGGCGGGAGGCTTGCCGATGCCGATCCTCAGGCGGTGAAAGGCCGGGGTGCCCAGGGCCAGGGCGATGGAGGCTACCCCCCGGTTCCCCGCGGGGCTTCCCCCGGCCTTGAGGCGCAGGCGGCCCAAGGGCAGGTCCATCTCATCGTGGACCACCAGGATGCGCTCCGGGGGGATCTTGTAGAAGCGGGCCAGGGGGGCCACCGCCTGCCCCGTGAGGTTGTAGTAGGTGAGGGGCTTGAGGAAAAGGCCCCTTCGGCCCCCCACCTCGGCCTCGGCCAGGAGGGCCTCCCCCTTCCTCCGGAAGGCAAGCCCCATCCGGTCCAAGACCATGAAGCCCACGTTGTGCCGGGTGCGGGCGTAGGCCTCGCCCGGGTTCCCCTGGCCCACCACCAAGAACACGGCTCCCCCTGGCAAAAGGCGGGGGTGGTTACCCCCGCCACAAGGCACCCGGCAGGATCAGGCCTCCTCTTCTTTCTTGCCCTTCTTGATGACCTCGGGCTCGGCGGGGGCCTCGGCGGCCTCGGCGGCGAGCCGCTCCACGTCCTCGGGCGGCACCACCGCGGCGATGGTCTCCTCGGGGGGCATGGCAAGCCTCACCCCTTCAGGCAGCTTGAGGTCGGAGGCGTGGAGGCTATCCCCGATGCCGAGGCCGGAAACGTCCACCTCAATGTACTCGGGGATGTTCCGGGGAGAAACCCGCACCAGGATGTCCCGGTGCACCTCCTGGAGCACCCCGCCCTCCCGCACGCCCACGGGGGTGCCCACAAAGCGCAAGGGGACGTACATCTCCACGGGCTCGTCGGAGAGCACGTAGAAGTCCACGTGCTCGGGACGGCGGCGGCGCTTGTCCAGGTTCACCTGGCGCACCAAGGTGGGAAGCTCTTGCCCGTCAGGAAGCTCCAGGACGATGACGTGGTGGATGGAGGCCTGGCGGAAGACCTTGTCAAACTCCCCGAGCTCCACGTAAACCTTGCGGTTCAGGCTCTTGTTGTACATCACCCCGGGGAGCTTGCCCGCCCGCCTAAGGGCGCTGGGCTTCTCCCCTTCCCGGTAGTAGGCCTTCAGGCGATACTCCATGGTTCCTCCCAAACGCACACCCTGGCCCCTCAGGGGCACACAAAGAAAAGCTTACCACATCCCTACTAGATAAGGGCGCTCACCGACTGGTTGGTGTGGACGTGGCGGATGGCCTGGGCGAGAAGCTCGGCGGTGGAAAGCACCGTGTAGCCCCCGTCCTTCAGGGGGATGGTGTCGGTGAAGACCACCTCTTTGATGGCGGGGTGGGCGAGGTTCTCCCGGGCCTCCCCCACCAAAACGGCGTGGGTGGCCATGACCACCACCTCGGGAAGGGCCCCCGCCTGGAGGAGGGCCTCCACCCCCCGGCGGATGGTTCCCCCGGTGGAAACGATGTCGTCCACCAGGATGGGCCTTCTCCCCTCCACGTCCCCGATGACGTAGGTCACGGAGGTCTCCCGGGGTCCGTGGCGCCTTTTGGCCAGCATGGCGAGGGGAAGGCCGAGCCTTTCCGCAAGCCTTCTCGCCTCCTCGGCCCGGCCCGCGTCCGGGGAGACCACCACGGCGTTTTCCACGTACCCCTTTTCCCGGAGGTAGCGGGCGAAGAGGCGCACGGCGGAGAGGTGGTCCACGGGAATGTCAAAAAAGCCCTGGATCTGGGGGGCGTGGAGGTCAATGGCGATGACCCGCTCCACCCCCACCCTTTCCAAGAGGCTCGCCACCAGCTTGGCGCTGATGGGCTCACGCCCCTCCGTCTGCTTGTCCTGGCGGGCGTAGCCGAAGTAGGGGATGACGGCGTTGATCCGCCCCGCCGAGCTCCGCCTGGCGGCGTCGGCGAGGAGGAGGAGCTCCATCAGGTGGTCGTTCACCGGGGGGCAGGTAGGCTGGACCAGGTAGACGTCCTCCCCGCGGACGCTCTCCAAAAGCCTTACCCGCACCTCCCCGTCTGGAAAGCGGTCCACCAGGGCCTTTCCCAAGGGCACCCCCAGGGCCTCCGCCACCCGCTGGGCCAAGTCGGGGTGGGCGCTCCCCGTGAAGAGCCGGATTTCCATGAAAACCCCCCCTTCAGTATACGAGGGCCCGGGCGAGGAGGCCGAGGCGCCTTGCGGCCTCCCGCAAAAAGGCCTGGAAGTCCAAGGCCGCCCCCTCCCCCGCCCCATCGGTCACGGCGCGGACCAGGGCCATGGGGTGGCGGAAGCGCCAGGCCACCATGAGGGCCGCGGCCCCTTCCATCTCCACGGCCTGGGCCCCGAAGCGCTCCCGGAGGCCCTGGGCCTCCCTCCGGTCCGCCAGGAACCTATCCCCCGTAGCCACCACTCCCAGGCGGTAGGGCAGACCGAGGCGCCCTGCCGCCTCCTCCGCCCGGGCGAGGAGGGCGGGGTCCGAAGGGAAGAAGCGTACCCCCCAAGCGGTCTCCCCCGGCTCGCGGCCGAAGGGGGTGAGGTCCACGTCCCACTGCACCGCTTTCTCCGCCAAAAGGAGGTCCAAGGCGCGGAGGGAAGGGTCCAAGGCCCCCGCCACCCCGAGGAAGAAGCTCTCCGAGGGGCGAAAGCGGGTGAGGACGTGGGCTACGGCCAGGGCCGCCGCCACCTTGCCCACCCCCGTTTCCGCCACCAAGACCCCCTCGCCCCGGTGGAGGGGGAAGGGGGCGGGAAGGGCCTCCCCCGCCCCCAGGGCCTCCCGGAGGGCGGCGGCCTCCTCGGGCTCGGCGGCGAAGAAGGCGGTCATAGGGGGATGGTGGGCTGGACCCTAAGCCCCGCCCTCAGCGCCTTCTCCGCCCAGGCCTTGGCGCCCTCGAGGTCGTGGTCCCGGTAGTTGCCGCACTCCTTAAAGCTCGCCCCGGGGATGGGACCTTCGTGAAGGAGGACGTCCCGAAGGGCTCTTTCCCAGGCCACAAGGACTCTTTCTTCGTCCAAGGGGCCTTCCACCACCAGGTAAAACCCCGTGCGGCACCCCATGGGGGAGAGGTCAATGACCCCCGGGAGGTGGTCCCTCAGGTACCCGGCGAGGAGGTGCTCCAGGGTGTGGAGGCTCGCCGTGGGCAGGGCCTCCCGGTTGGGCTGGGCGAGCCTCAAGTCGTACTTCTCCACCACGCCCCCCGCGAGGGCCTTCCTCCCCGCCAGGCGCACGTAGGGGGCCTTTACCTTGGTGTGGTCCAGGCTGAAGCTCTCCACCTCGGCCATGCCCCCATTACACCAAACCCCCCGGGGAAAGGCGTATACTTGCCCCGTGGTCCTGGTCCTGGACTTCGGCTCCCAGTACACGCGGCTCATCGCAAGAAGGCTCCGGGAGCTCCTCCCGGGGGACGCCCCCCTGGAGGAGGTCCTCAAGCACCGCCCCCAGGCCCTCATCCTCTCCGGGGGGCCCAAAAGCGTCTTCGCGCCCGACGCCCCCCGCCCCGACCCCAGGCTCCTCTCCTCGGGCCTCCCCATCCTCGGGATCTGCTACGGGATGCAGCTCCTCGCCAAGGAGCTCGGGGGGCGGGTGGAGCGCGCCGGAAGGGCCGAGTACGGCAAGGCCCTCCTCACCCGCTACGAGGGCCCCC
>NZ_JBWGQW010000086.1:0-3943 GCF_056332225.1 Thermus sp.
CGCCTCTGGGGGATACCAGCCGGAGGCGAGGAGGGTGGGGTCGGTCCAGCTCGCCGTGCCCACGCGGACTTCCGCCACGCCCTCATGGTACCAAGAGCGGGGCTTAGCCCGCCTTTTCGGCCTCCAGGGCCCTCCTCGCCTGCTGGGCCAGGCGCAAGAGCTCGTGGGCCAGGGCTTCCAGGGCCCCCGGCCTCAAGCGGTAGTAGGTCCACCGCCCCACCCGCACCCCCTCCACCAGGCCCGCCTCGCGGAGGATCCGGAGGTGGTGGCTCACCGTGGGGGCGGAAAGGCCCGTTTTCTCCTTCAGGTGGCAGAAGCAGACCCCGTAGGCCGTGCCGCAACGGGGATCGCGGGCGGTATGGTCGTCGGGTAGCTCCGAAAGAAGGCGTACGATAACCACCCTTGCGGGGTGGGCCAGGGCCTCGAGGCGGCCTTGGGTGGCATCCCTTCCCTTCACGGCCTCATTATGCCAGGCGAATTAAGGGGGGCGCCCTTTAAGAGAAAGACTGGGAAAACTTTCCGCTTCCCTTATGGCCTCTCCCCTTGACCAGCCCCAATCTTCGCTCGGGAAGAGAATTTTCCTTCTGATACCCCAATGGGGTATAAGTGGGAGGCTTTCCATTCTGTTGACAAATCCCGGTTCGGTTTGATAGCCTTCAAACTGCCAAGGAAGGGAGGGATAAAGGTATGACGCAAACCCTGAGCCGGAGGCGCTTTGTTCAGCTCACCGCTGCGGCCACCGCCCTTTTCACCGTGGGCGGCAAGGCCCAGCTCTGGTACGCCCCGAGCCTCACCTACCCGGCGGTCAAGGTGGCTAACCTCTCTCAGGTCAAGACGGGCCAGCCCATCTCCTTCTCCTACCCCGACGCCTCCGCCCCGGCCATCCTGGTCAAGCTCGGCCGCCCCGCCATCGGGGGCGTGGGCAAGGACCGGGACATCGTGGCCTTCTCCGCCCTCTGCACCCACATGGGTTGCCCCGTGCAGTACGAGGGGGGCAGGTTTATCTGCCGCTGCCACTACTCCATGTTTGACCCTGCCAAGGCGGGCCAGACCTACCAGGGCCTGGCCAGCTCCTGGCTCCCCCAGATCCCCTTGCGCATTGACGGCAAGGGCGACATCTACGCCGTGGCCGTGGCCGGCCTCATCTGGGGCCGCGTGAAGAACGTGTAGGAGGTGTGAGGTATGGCGCTTATTCCCCGTAGGGACCAGCTTCCCGTTCCCCCCAAGGACGCCAAGGTCTACAACACCGTCTGCCAGTACTGCAACGTGGGGTGCGGCTACAAGGTCTACGTCTGGCCCGTGGGCGAGCAGGGCGGCCTCAAGCCCAACCAGAACGCCTTCGGCCTGGACCTCTCCCAGTCCCAGCCCCCCCTCGCCGGCCAGAGCTACACGGAGACCATGCACGCCGTCACCGTAGGTAAGGATGGCCGCCAGTACCACGTGGTCATCGTCCCCGCCAAGGACAGCCCCATCAACCGGGGCAACTACTCCATCCGGGGCGGCACCAACGCCCTCACCGTCTGGAGCCTGGACCGGGGCACCCAGGACCGGCTCACCTACCCCCTCCTCAGGGTGGGCGACCAGTTCCAGGCCATCACCTGGCAGGACGCCCTCACCCTCATGGGCCTCCTCATCAAGGGCATCCGGGACCAGGACGGCAACGACGACAACATCGCCGTGAAGTGCTACGACCACGGGGGCTCGGGCCAGGGCTTTGAGGACAACTACGCCGCCGGGAAGCTCTTCTTCTCCGCCCTCTCCGTGAAGCACATCGCCATCCACAACCGCCCCGCCTACAACTCCGAGGTCTGGGGAAGCCGCGAGCGGGGGGTCCACGAACTCAACTACACCTACGAGGACGCGCGCCTCGCCGACACCATCGTCCTCTGGGGGGCGAACCCCTATGAGACCGCCACGGTGTTCTACGTGGAGCACATGCTTCCCAACCTCCAGGGGGCCACGGTGGCGGAGAAGCAACAGGCTTTTGAGCGGGGCGAGCCCGCCGAGCCCGGGTACCTCATCGTCATCGACCCCCGGAAGATCAGCTCCTACACCGTGGCCGAAGCCGTGGCCAAGGACCGGGTTCTCCTCCTGCAGCCCAACCTGGGCACGGACTACATCCTCGCCAACGCCATCGCCCGGGCGGTCTGGGAGAAGGGCTACTACGACATGGCCTACCTCCAGGCCCGCACCGACATGGCCCTCTTTGAGGAGTACAAGGCGAAGAGCCTCAAGCTCTCCGTGCCCTACGACCAGTTCATGGCCCAGGCCGAGCGCATCACCGGGGTGCCCCGGGCCCTGATTGAGAAGGCCGCCGACTGGATCGCCAAGCCCAAGGTGGGCCGCTTCAAGCGGCGCACCCTCACCATCTACGAGAAGGGCATCATCTGGAACATGAAGAACTACGACCAGGTGGCGGCCATCGTCCAGCTCGCCGTCCTCACCCACAACATCGGTCGGCCCGGCACGGGCTGCGGCCGCCAGGGCGGGCACCAGGAGGGGTACGTCCGGCCCCCCGCCCCCACCCCGGGCTCCATCTACCGGGGCGGCCCCCCTGTCAACGTGGACAAGTTCCTCGTGGAGGGGAAGGGCAAGTTCTACTGGGTCATCGCCACCGACCCCTACCTCTCCACCCCCAACAGCCAGGTCTTCCGCAAGCGCATCCACGAGCGCACCGAGAAGCTCACCCTGGCCTTGGGCGCCGGGGGTGAGCCCGGGACCATCCAGGAGCGGGCGAAAAAGATCCTGGACATCCTCTACCAGGACCCCGACGCCCTCTTCCTGGTGGTCCAGGACATCTACATGACGGAGACCGCCCGGGACGCCCACCTCATCCTCCCCGCCGCCGGCTGGGGCGAGGCCAACGATACCTCCATCAACTGCAACAGCCGCCTCCTCCGCCTCTACGAGAAGTTCATGGACCCGCCCGGGGAGGCCAAGCCCGACTGGGAGATCTTCAAGTGGGTGGGCCTCCGCATCGCCGAGCTCTACCGGGCGGAGGGCAAGCTGGAGGAGGCCAAGAAGTTCGAGTTCGGCAAGAACTGGAACACGGACGAGGACGTCTTCCTCGCGGGGGCCGAGGAGTTCAGCGATAACGCCGTGCCCGAGGAGGACGAGGCCAAGCTGGAGCCGGAGAACTACAAGGGGGTCACCTACAAGTTCCTCAAGGAGGTGGGCCAGCAGGGCATCCAGACTCCCGTGCGCCGCGACCCCAAGACGGGGAAGCTGGTGGGCACGGTCCGCCGCTACACCCACAAGTTCGGCACCCCCGACGGCAAGTTCAAGTGGTACGGCACGGACGACTGGGAGGGCTACCCCGCGGAGGTGGCCAAGTACCTGGATGGGGAAAAGGCCCGGCAGTACCCCTTCTGGGTCACAACGGGTCGGGCCCAGACCATCTGGCAGACCGCCTACCACGACCGGCACCTCCCCGAGAAGGCCCTGGCCCTGCCCCTCCCCTACGTGGAGGTGAACCCCGAGGACGCGAAGCGCCTCGGCCTGAAGTCCGGCGACCTGGTGGAGGTCTACAACGAGGAGGGGAACGGCACCTTCTTGGTCTACGTCACCGATGCCGTGAAGCCCGGCATGCTCTTCCTCGTCATGTACCACTGGCGGGGCACCTCCAACTCCCTGGTCTCCGGCTACACCGACCCCAAGACCACCATTCCCTGGTACAAGGGCACCCGGGCCAACCTCAGGAAGGTGGCGGGGGCTATCCCCTCGGTGCAGCAGACGGCGAGCCTCCTGCAGCAGAACAAGTTTGACTAAACCCTAAGGTTCCCGTGGCCCCGGCCCTTGGGCCGGGGCCGTTTTGCCCGGAAAACGCAGTTGGGCAGGGGAAACGGGGTACCATGGGAAGCGTGGAGTCCTGGCCCAGGCCCCGCCTCGTGGTGAGCGCCTGCCTGGGGTTCGCCGCGGTGCGCTACTCGGGGGAGCTCATCCC
>NZ_JBWGQW010000087.1:0-3864 GCF_056332225.1 Thermus sp.
GGACGGCAAAAATGACCCCTAACCCCCCTTTATGTGTCTTTTTAGGAGGAGTTATGGGTTTTTGCTTTCAAGATCCCCTTCGGAACCCTTGGCGAGGCGCTTCTGGTACCTCTCCACTTGCCGAGTCAACTTCTCTGCCTTCCGCATCGCCTCGGCGTTCCGAACGCTCACCAGCACTATACCATCAAAGTCCCGCAGGAAGCGATCCGGGTAGCCGTGGAGCCGAAGGGCAAAGCCTTGCTCGTTGTTCGTCCGGTAGGCCAGGGCCACCCTTCCACCCTCGGCCTTCTCCACGGCCCGCTCCCAGAGGAGTTCCCGCACCGTGGCGCTAATCCGGCCCACGAAGACCCCGGTGTCCACCTCCACCAGGAAGCGGGTGAGGTCCCCCCTAAGGCTCCTCGGAACCTTTTCCAGGATCACCACCACCATAGGCCACCCCGCCCTCCACCTCCCCCTCGAGGCCCCAAAGGCCCCCAGGGCGGGTGGGGTCCTCTTCCACCGGGTCCTCCTCCTCGGGAAAGCCCAGGCCCCGGAAAAGCTCCAGGAGGTCCTCGGCCATCCGCTCCAGAAGCCTCCCCTCCTGGATGGCCTGCCGCAGGGCCCGTAGTCCCCACGCACGTGGGGATGGACCGTACACGGAGCAGGAGGTGGCCTTCCCCCAAACTCCGCGGGCCGCCCGCCCAGCGCCCTAGGGCTTCCTCCTTGCCCGCTTTCCTCCCGCCGTGGCGCCTCGAGGCTCCTCCGTCCGGTCCCGGTACCTCATCCGGCTCAGGCGGAGGGGGAAGGAGAGCTGGGTAAAGAAGGCCGCGCCCTCCCGGGCCACCCGGTCCGAGGCCAAGGCGTCGTAGGAGGCGGCCAGGCGCTCCATGGCCCCCTTGAAGGCCTCCAGCGCCTGGACCAGGGCCAGGGCCCGCTCGCTCTCCCCCAAGGGGTGGGCCCGCAGGCTGGCCGCAAGGGCCTCCGCCTCCTCCGCCAGGGCCTTCGCCTCCTCTTCGGAAGCCGCCTCCCGCTCCAAAAGCCGCCCCGCCTCCCAAAGCAGGGCCTCGAGCTCCACCTCCCGCCAGGCCTCGCTCCCCTCGGGGGCGGGTTCGGGAAGGGGCAGGCGGTAGAGGACCGCGCCCCCGGGAAGCCCCTCCTCCACCTCCAGCACCGGGGCCTCCACGGGGAGAAGGAGGATGCGCTCCTCCTCGGGGGCGAAGGGGGCCAGGTGGACCTCCGTTCCCCCCAGGCGCACCCGCACCCCGAGGTTCACCGGGGCCTTGAGGAAGGCGAGCTCCGCGAGGAGGGCGGCCAGGAGCTCCCCCTCCGCCACGTAGCGGTGAACCCCACCCCCCTCCCGGGCCATGCGGGCCATGAGCCCCCGGTGGTACCCCTCCCCGAAGCCCAGGGTGAAGGTGTAGACCCCTTCCCGGGCCGCCTTCCTCGCCTCCTCCGCCAGGGCCTCGGGGTCGGTGAGGCCCACGTTGGCCAGGCCGTCGGAGAGGAGGAAGAGGAACCGGGGCCGGGTGGGGTCCTTGAGGAGGAGGGCCCCCTGCCGCCAGCCCGCGTGGAGGGCGGTGCTCCCCCGGGCCTCCAGGGCCTCCAGGTAGGCCCGGGCCGCCTTCCGGTCCAGCCCCCCCACCTCCACCTCGTGGTCGTAGGCCACCACCGCCACCCGGCCCCGCTCCGGGAAGGCCTCCAGCACGGCGAGGGCCGCGGCCTTGGCCTCCTGGAGCTTGCGGCCCGCCATGCTCCCCGAGCGGTCCAGGACCAGGGCGAGGTCGGGGGTGAGGGGGGCCCGCCTCGGTGCGAGGAGCGCCACCTTGAGGAGGTCCTGGCCCTTCACCAGGGCGCGGCTCAGGCGAAGGCCGAGCTCCGAAGCCTGCTGGGGTTTGGCGAACCTTTTCATCATTTCCCTCCTTCCCCATCTTCCCCTGGGCTTCGCCTTCCGTCGGACGGAAGGGGCTCGCCCAGGCGCTCCCCCCGGCCCCGCCAGTACCAGTAGTCCCGCCACTCCATAAGGGCCTTCTCCGGGTCTTCGGGACGCGAGGCCCGGAGGAGGGCCCCGTAGAGGGCGTCCCAGACCGGCTCTCCCGCCGCCGCCCCGGCGTGGGGCGGGCCGAAGAGGGGGCGGTAGGCCCCGGGGGAAAGGGAAGAGGGCGCTGGCCCCAGATCGGCCCAGGGCGCCAGGGCCCCTTCTCCCCCCCTCCCCAGGGCGTGGGCGAAGAGGGGGCCGAAGAGGTGGTGGTTCACGAGGTCCGGGAGGAGATCCCTCCCCGCCGCCTCCTCCAGGGCCCTCAGGTAGAAGGCGAGGGCGTCGGCGCTGCCCAACGCCATCTCCACCAGCATGGGAAGGGGCTCCCCGGGGCTTGCGGCGTGGTAGGCCACCAGGGCCACCACGGGCTTGGCGGACCGGGCGAGCTTGAGGAAGGCGTCCTCGAGGGGCAAGGGTACGGCCCGGCCCTCCTCCTGCAGGACGTGCACCAGGGCGTTGAGGAGCGGAAGGCCCATGGGAAGCCCGTAGCGCTTTCCCAGGTAGACGGGGTAGCGGGAGAAGAGGAGGGGAGAGAGCTCCACGGTCCACGCCCCGCCCTCCTTCCGCCAGGCGGCCGCCCGGTGGACCACCGTCCCCACCCGCCACCGGATGGGAATGCCGTGGGCGAGGGGGAGGTAGGCCTTCACCAGGCCTTTCCAAAGGGCGGCCATCTCCGGGTCGTAGCCCCACCCCGAGTAGGCCATCTCCGCCTTGAGGGCGGGGGATACCTTGGGGGAAAACCTCGGCCTCACCGCCCACCGCCCTCCCCGCTCTCCCCCACGAAGAGGTGCCAGTCCTGCCGGCCGTCCTGGCTCACGGCCAGGTGGTAGCGCCGGGGGCGGAAGTCGGCCTCGGCCAGGGCCCGCTCAAAGGGCGCCAGGAAGAAGTCCTGGCCCGCTTCCAGGTCCCGCGGGGCCAGAGCCCGGCGGGGCCGGGCCACCAGGACCAGCTTCCCCCCGGGGGCCAGGGCGGGGCGGCAGAGGTCCAGGAGGGAGGAGATGTGGCGGATGTACACCCCGTAGCGCTCCTCCGCCTCCTCGCGGTGGCCCTCCTCCCGAAGCCAGGTCTGGAAGGTGGGGGGGTGGAGGACCACCAGGGAAGCCTCCCCCCGGAAGCGCTTGGGGAGGTCCCGGATGTCGGCCCGCTCCACCTTTGGCCCCCTGGGGGCGATGTCCCCGCCCCAGGCCCGGCGTCCCAGGGCTTGGGCCGCCTCCACCACGGTCCCCCGCCCCGCCATGGGGTCCACCACCAGCTCCCCCGCCTTGGTGTAGAGCAAGACCAGGGCCTGGGCCACCGCCCTTGGGAGGGCCTCCTCCCAGGGCTCCGGGGGGAAGAGCCAGACGGGGGCCGAGGGGTCCACCTCCCCCGGGGGGGCGAGGAGGGCGAGGAGGCCCTCGAGGTCCTTGCCCAAGAGGTCCTCGAGGGAGAGCTCCCCCCGCTTGAGGAGGCGGTGAAGCCGGTGGGCCTGGCGCAGGGGAAGCCCCTCTTGGAGGGCCCACCGCAGAGGCTCGGGGAGGAAGGCCACGGGGAGGAGGTCGTGGCGCAGGTACTTCTCCTTGAGGCCGAGCTCGCGGGCGAAGGCGCGGAAGCGCTCCTTGGGCCAGGCGAGGAGGGCTTTCGCCACCTCTTCGTCCCCGCCTTCCAAACCCCGAGCACGGGCCGCCTGCAGGACCGCGGCGTACACTTCCCAAGCTCGCTTCATAAACAAAGCTTAGAGCCCCCGCGGGCTTCCGTCGGACGGAGGCTCAATCCTTCCTGGCCCATTTCGGGCCGGTGCAAGTGCTCTGCGTGTAAACGCAGGCGGCAAAGGCCGGTTTTCAAGGTTCCAGACGGCATGGACCGGTTAGGCT
>NZ_JBWGQW010000088.1:0-3760 GCF_056332225.1 Thermus sp.
CGAGTACCCGCTTCGCGGCCCTGCCCCGTGGCCCTCGAGGCAAGGGCGAAGGTGGTGAGAACGTGGGACCCTAACCCCTGAACTCCCCCCAACAGGAAGGCGGGCCTAGCGCCCAAAGCGGCCTTCAGGCTTTAAGCGGACTTTTCGCACCTCGAGGAGGTGCCATGCGGGAAACGCGCATGGTCTACCCCGTCTTCCCCGGGGAGACTAACCACTACGGGACCCTTTTTGGCGGAACGGTTTTGGCCTGGATGGACCAGGCGGCCTTCGTGGCCGCCACCCGGCACGCCCGCAGGAAGGTGGTGACGGTGCACGCCGACGCCGTGGACTTCAAGCGGCCCGTACCCCTGGGGGCCATCGTGGAGCTGGTGGCCCGGCTCAAGGAGGTGGGGCGCACCTCCATGCGGGTGGAGGTGGAGATGTGGGTGGAGCCGGTGAAGGAAGGCGAGGAGGCCTACCTAGCTGCCCGGGGTGGGTTCGTGCTGGTGGCCTTGGACGAGCGCGGGAGGCCGAGCCCCGTGCCGCCCCTGGAAGGAGGTGAGGCCCGTGCCCCTCACGGCGCCTAGAGCCCACTACCGCCCCTACGAGTACCCGGGGCTTCTCCGCTACCGGGACGCCATCCGGCACAGCTACTGGGTGCACACGGAGTTCAGCTTCCAGGCCGACCTCCAGGACCACGCCCTCTCCGAGGAGAAGGAGCGGCACCTGGTGGAGCGGGCCCTCCTCGCCATCGCCCAGGTGGAGCTCGCCGTGAAGCTCTTCTGGGCCCGCCTCTACGACCGCTTCCCCAAGCCCGAGATCGCCGAGGTGGGCATGACCTTCGCCGAGAGCGAGGTGCGCCACGCCAACGCCTACGCCCACCTCCTGGAGCTCCTGGGCCTTGAGGTCGCTTTCCAGCGCGCCTTGGAGGAGGCCACCCCCCTTAAGGAGCGGGCCCTGGCCCTGGAGGGGGTCCTCAGGCGGTCCAGGGAGGCGGGCCTCCGGGAGTACGCCCTGGCCCTCCTCCTCTTCTCCGCCTTCACCGAGCATGTCTCCCTCTTCTCCCAGTTCTACGTCCTCATGGCCTTGAACCGCCGGGGAAACCGCTACAAGGGGGTCTCCAACGCCATTGAGGCCACCAGCAAGGAGGAGAACATCCACGGCCTTTTCGGGGCGGAGCTTCTGCGCCTCCTGAAGGAGGAGAGACCCGACCTCTTCAGGGAAGCCTTCCAGGAAGAGGCCCTCCGCCTCGCCCAGGAGCTCTTCCGGGCCGAGGAGGGCCTCTTGGACTGGCTCTTCGCCAGGGGGGAGCCCGCCTTGGTGGGGCACGGGGAGACCCTGGAGTTTCTCAAGCACCGCTACAACGAGGTCCTCGCCCTCCATGGCCTCCCCGAGGCCTTCCCCGTGGACCGGGTAAAGCTTCGGGACACGGAGTGGTTCACCCTGGAGCTCCTCGCCGACAAGGAGGTGGACTTCTTCAACAAGCGCAGCGTGGCCTACGCCCGCAGGGTACAGAGTTTTGACCCGGGGGAACTCTTCTAGGAGGCAACATGACGAGGACCAAGCGGACCTACGCGCCCTACTACTGGGCCAACGAGCCCACCCGCCTTTACATGAGCCGGGGCTACCTCCTCCCCGGGGTGAGCGTGGAGGAGAGGGTCAAGGAGATCGCCGACCGGGCGGAGGCCCTCACCGGGATCGAGGGCTTTTCCCGGAAGTTCCAGGAGTACATGGCCCGGGGGTACTACTCCCTCGCCACCCCCATCTGGGCGAACTACGGCCTCAAGCGGGGCCTTCCCATCTCCTGCTACGGCACCTACGTGGAGGACGACACCGCCTCCATCCTCCGGGCGGTGGCCGAGGTGGGGATGATGAGCAAGCAGGGGGGCGGCACCTCCGTCTACCTGGGCCGGCTCCGCCCCCGGGGCGCCCCCATCCGGGACAACGGGGAGAGCAACGGCTCCTTCGCCTTCGCCAGCCTCTTTGACCGGGTGATCGAGGTCTTCAACCAGGGCTCCACCCGCCGCGGCCAGTGCGCCGCCTACCTGGACGCGGAGCACCCGGACTTGGAGGAGTGGCTCTCCATCCAGCGGGAGCATTCCCCCGTCCAGTCCCTCTTCTGGGGGGTCTCGCTGGGGAACCGCTGGCTGGAGGAGATGGTGGCGGGCGACCCAAAGAAGCGGGCCCGTTGGGCCCAGATCCTCAAGGCCCGGGCCGAGGTGGGCATCCCCTACCTCTTCTTCCGAGACCACGCCAACGAGAAGGCCCCCGAGGTCTTCAAAACCCTCGGCAAGACCATCTGGGCCAGCAACCTCTGCACGGAGATCATGCTCCCCTCCTCGGAGGAGGAGAGCTTCGTCTGCTGCCTCTCCTCCATGAACCTCCTCCACTACGAGGAGTGGAAGGGCACGGACGCGGTGGAGACCCTGGTGATCTTCCTGGACTCCGTTTTGGACGATTTCATTGAGAAAGCGGAGGGCTTACCCTACATGGAGCGGGCGGTCCGCTTCGCCCGGCGCTACCGGGCCATCGGCCTCGGGGTCCTGGGGTGGCACAGCTACCTCCAGTCCCAAAGGATCCCCCTGGAAAGCCCCGAGGCCTTCCGGAGAAACGCCGAGATCTTCAAGACCCTCCGGGAGCGGGCGGAGGAGGCCTCGAGGTGGCTGAGGAAGCGCCACCCCGAGGACGAGCTCGCCGGGGTGGGGGAGCTGAAGGAACGGCGCAACGCCACCCTCCTCGCCATCGCCCCCACCAAGTCCAGCGCCTTCATCCTGGGCCAGGTCTCCCCTTCCATTGAGCCCTACACCAGCAACTACTACCTGAAGGACCTGCAAAAGGCCAAGGTCCCCTTCAAGAACCCCTTCCTGGCGGAGCTCCTGAAGGAGAAGGGCCGGGACGAGGAAAGGGTGTGGCGGAGCATCTTGGAGCACAACGGCTCCGTCCAGCACCTGGACTTCCTCACGGAGGAGGAGAAGGCGGTCTTCAAGACCTTCGCCGAGGTCTCCCAGATGACCCTCGTCAACCTCGCGGCCTCCCGGCAGAAGCACATCGACCAGGGCCAGTCCCTGAACCTGGTGGTCCACCCCGAGGCCCCCCCCAAGGACGTGAACGCCCTCGTCCTCCACGCCTGGCGTTCAGGCCTCAAGGCCCTATACTACCAGTTCAGCCAGAGCATGGCCCAGGCCTACAGCCGGGATCTCCTCCTCTCCTGCCGGGCCTGCGAGGGCTGACGGCAGGCTACCCAAGAGGGGCCCGGGAGATGGTGTCCCTTCCATCCCGGGCCCTCTATCCGCCCAAAGAAGGGCCTTAGAAGGGAAGTTCCTCAAAGCCCCACACCTCGGCCTCCGCCGCCCTAAAGGACTCCTCGGGGGAGAGGCCCCGCCGCATCGGCCCGCACCCACTCTGCCCATAGCTCGGTCCCGTCGTCCAAGGGCTCGGGGGCCAAGACCTCGGTCAGCGGAGCTACCTCGGGGACCTCCGGCACCTCCCCTACCCCCTCGCACTCCGTGGCGCTCCAGAGAAGGGGTTCGCCCGTAAAGCCCACGGTGTAGACGAAGCCCGTTCCCCCGCACACCGCGCACGGCACCTTTCGTTTGCTCTTCACCCGCACCTTTACCGTTCGGTCCATGGCGAAAAGCTCGGCGGGGGCGGGTCCTCCCCGCCCCCTAGCCCTTGTCTTAGCTACAAAGCTCCTGAGAAAAGGGGAACCGTGTAGCTAAGCACCCCACCGCGGCAAAAGCCGCGGTGGGGGCCCCAAAAGAGCTTTCCCACGGCCCCAGCT
>NZ_JBWGQW010000089.1:0-3729 GCF_056332225.1 Thermus sp.
GTGAGGAGGGCCAGGACCGCCCCTATGGCGGTGAAGAGGAGCATGGCCTTGTTGAAGGCGGTGTTGATCTCGGCCTTGACCTCCTGCCGGAGGCCTTCCAGCTTGCCCTCTAGGGCCTGGGCGCGTTCCTCCAGCTTGGCCTCTGCCTGCAGGATGCGTGCTTCCAACTCGCCCTTGACTTGCCGGATTTGGCCTTCCAGCTTGGTTTCGGTGCGCTGGATGCGGTCTTCCAGTTCGGTTTTGACCTGCTGGACCCGCTCGTCCAGCTTAGTTTCCACTTGCTGGATCCGGCTTTCCAGCTTGGCCTCCACCTGCTGGATGCGGGCTTCCAGCCTGGCCTCCACGCCGCGCACCTCTTCCCGCAGGCCGTCGATCCGGCGGGAGAGGTCCTGGACCAGGGGCGGAAGCACCTGGACCGTGGCCTCCACGATGCCCTCCAGCTTTTCCAGGCGCTCCAGGAGGCGGTCTTCCGGCATGTCCCCATTTTAGCGCAGGCTCAGGCCGAAGGAGAAGCTGAGCCCGGTGGCCTCGCCGTACTGCCCCTTGAGGACATTTTGCGCCCTCACCTCGTAGGCGAAGCACCCATCGTAGTAGCGGAGGGTGAGGCCGTAGCGGCTCAGGCCCCCCTCGCCCACCCCCCCTTCCAGAGCCGCCCAGAGGGCCTGGCAGCAGGCCCGGTCGGGCGGGGGCGGGGCGTAGGCCAGGCGGAGCTCGCCGAAGCTTCCCCGCACGTAGGCCAGGCGGAGGGTGCCCAGGGCCTCCTCCCGGTACTCCCCCTCCAGGCGGTCCATGCGGCTTCCCAGGGGGTTTTCCAGGGTGTAGCGTAGGGAGAAGGGTCCCAGGCGGCCTTCCAGGAATAGCCTCTGGAACTCGTCCCGGTTCTCATAGATGAAGGGCGGAGTCTTCTCCAAGGGTTCAAGCCTTCCGGCGTACCCCAGCCGCAGGGCCAGCGCCCCCTCCTGGAAGCCTCCCTCCACACTTCCCCCCAGCGCCAGATAGGGGGCGTAAGGGGTCCCGGGGTAGAGGGCGGCGAGGAGGGTGGGGGAGAGGGTGAGGCTAAGGGGGCCTTCCCTGAGGGTTTGGCGGTAGCTCCCCTCCACCCCTAGGGTCCAGCCCTGGCTCCTCCCCGTCTCGGCGTAGCGCAGGAAGGGGCTTAGGGTGAGGCCTTCCACCCGAAAGGTGGGGGCGTAGCGGGCCTCGAGGCGGGGGGTGTTGGTATCGGGGGGAGTGGGGGTAGAGGAGAAGAAGAGGTCGTCCCAGTACGCCTTTACCCCCGCGGCGTAGCCGAGGCGCGCCTCCGCGCCCCTTCCCCCTTCCCGGAGGCCGAGCTGAAGGGCCTCCTTGGGGGTGTTCAGCCCGGTGGCGAGCAGGGTGAGGCGCCTTTCCCACCGCCCGATCTCCTCGCCGGGCTTGGGGAGGGGGAAGTCCTGTAGGCCCAGGGTAAGGCCCCCGCTTTCGCTTCCCGAGAAGACGAGAGGGCTTTTGAGTTCGGGCCTTCGGTTGGCGTTGGCCCGGGCCTCTCCCAAGGGGATCTCCAGGCCCCAAAGCCCCAAGGAGGCCTCTCCCAGAAGCTCCCCCGTCTTTGGGTCAAAGCGGGCCTCCGCCATGGCGAGGCGCACCTCCTCCCCGCATGGGCAGGGTGTGGCGAGGAAGCCCTTTAACCGGGCCTCCTCCCGGGTGAACCGGGCCTCCTCCGCCCGCACCCGGTAGGCGGGGCTTTCCAGCTCCACCCCTTGGCCTAGGGGAGGGGTTTCCAGGAGGAGGCGCTCGGCCCTGGCCTTAAGCCGCCCCCTTTCCAGGCGCGCCCCGTAAAGGGTCTTCCCCTCGAGCCTTTCGGCCTCGAGGCGCCACCCCTGGGCCTCGCCCCGCAGCTCCTTGGCCTGAAACCCCTCTCCCTCCCGGTAGCGGAGGAGGGGGGCCTCCAGGTAAAGCCCCTCCCGCTCCAGGCAGGCCCTCCCCTCGAGGACCAGGACCTCGCCATCGTAGCTCAGGTTTTCCCCACCCAGGAGGCCCTCTTCGCTTTCCAGGGTGTAGGGCCGTTCCGCGCACGGGCCCGCCAAGGCGGCGCCCAGGAGGATGAACCAGGCCAGCCCCCGCTGCATGGAAAAGAGGATACCCCAGCTTCAGGGCTTCCAGCCCGAGGGGGCCGCCGGGTAGGGCGGGGCCTGGTTCCGCTTAAGCTCCACCCGGAAAAGCCGGCTTAAGGTGACCGTGCCCCCGGTCTGGGCCGCCTCCCCCAGGGCCCGGTCCAGGAGGGCGGCGAGCTCCATCAGGAAGCGGTCCTGCCGGGCCTTGTCTGCGGGCAGGGCCCCGAAGGTGAAGCAGGCGGGGTTCACCGCCTGGCAGTGCCTCTCCAGGCGGAGCTTCCCCCCGAGGAAGTAGAGCCGCCACCCCCCGAGGTCCACCCGGTACCCCGCCCTGAGGTGGTCCCGGTACTGGAGGGAGAGGGCTTCCCAGAGGGCCCGGGCCTCCCCGCCCCTCGGGCTTAGGGTGTAGCGCCAGGCCTTGGCCCCGCCCGTCGTCAGCGTCTGGCTTCGGGTGAGCCCCCAGTCCTGGGCCAGGACCGGGCCCCACAAGGCCAGGGCGAGAACCATCCAGCGGATCACGGGACCCATCTTACTCAGACGGCTCAGCGGAAGAGGGTGAGGAGGGCCAGGACCGCCCCGATGGCGGTGAAGAGGAGCATGGCCTTGTTGAAGGCGGTGTTGATCTCGGCCTTCACCTCCTGGCGAAGATTTTCAATGCGCTCTTCCAGCTTGCTTTCTACTGCCTGGATTCGCCCTTCCAGCTTGGTCTCAACATCCTGGATCCGTCCTTCCAATCTGGTCTCAACTTCTTGGATTCGTCCTTCCAGCCTGGTTTCCACTTGCTGAATCCGGTCTTCCAGCTTGGCCTCTACCTGTTGGATCCGGCTTTCCAGCTTGGTTTCGGTGCGCTGGATGCGGTCTTCCAGTTCGGTTTTGACCTGCTGGATTTGGCCTTCCAGCCTGGTCTCAACTTCTTGGATCCGCCCCCCCAGCTTGGTTTCTAACGCCTGGATCCGCCCTTCCAGCTTGGCCTCCATCCCCCGGACCTCTTCCCGTAGGCCGTCAATGCGCCGGGAGAGGTCGTTGATCAGGGGAGGGATTATCTGGACCGTGGTCTCCACGATCCCCTCAAGCTTTTCCAAGCGCTCCAGCATTCGGTCCTCGGGCATGCCTTCATCCTACTATCCCTTGCCCTTCTCCGGCGGGAGGGGGCGTGTTATGCTCTCTCCGATGAGTGCGCCGATTCGCTTCGGTACCGAGCATTTCTGGGCGGCTATCGCGCGGGACTTCGCCTTTGCCAACCCAGGCCGCCTCGCCGAGGCCTACGGCCAAAAGAGCTTTCCCACAGCCAAAGCTTGGGCATCCCGTGTTGCAAAGCCAAGGTGCGGGCACCTAGCTCCACCGACCGTGGCGGTGGGGCGCGGCAGCCGCTTCCTGGCGGACGCCTTTGTCAGGTCCCTGGCCGGGCCCACCCCGAGGGGCCTGGACTCCCTCGACGGGGTGAAGGGGCTTTGCGAAGAGGCCTGGGTCCTCTTCCGGGCCTCGAGGACGGAGCCCGTGGTGCGGATCTACCCCGAGGCCTCGAGCTGGTGTACGCAATTCTCAAGGAGGACCGAGCGATAGTGGAGTGGTAGACTAATGGACATTTGGGCGAGGCATGAAGTAACCTTAATCTCCGAAGAGCTTATGACGCAGACCGCAG
>NZ_JBWGQW010000090.1:0-3690 GCF_056332225.1 Thermus sp.
CTCGAGGCCTTTGAGCTGGACGGCCTCCTCTAGACCCGCTCCACCGCCACCGCCACCGACCCCCCGGTCCCGTGGCAGATGGCGGCGAGGCCCCTTTCCTCCCCCTTCACCCGGAGGGCGTTGAGGAGGGTCACCAGGATCCTCGCCCCGCTCGCCCCGATGGGGTGGCCCAGGGCCACGGCCCCTCCGAAGACGTTGAGCCTCTCGTAGGGCACCCCCAGGAGGCGGCTGAAGAGGACGTTGTTCAGGGCGAAGGCCTCGTTGTTCTCAAAGAGGCCGAAGTCCGAAACCCTTAGGCCTAGCCGGTCCAAAAGCCTTTTGGCCGCGGGGATGGGGGCCTCGGGAAAGCGCCAGGGCTCCCCGGCGGCCCAGGCCCCGCCCAACACCTTGGCGATGGGCCTAAGCCCGTGGGCCTTTACCGCCTCCTCCGAGGCGAGGAGAAGGGCCGCCGCCCCGTCGGAGATCTGGCTGGAGTTCCCCGCGGTGAGGACCCCGTCCTTCCTGAAAGCGGGCCTGAGGGCGGCCAGGGACTCCGGGGTGGTCTCGGGCCGGATGCCCTCGTCCCGCTCCAGCAAAACCGGGCCCTTCTTGCCGGGAAGCTCCAGGGGAGCGATCTCCCAGGCGAACTGGCCCCCCTCCGTGGCCTCCCAGGCCCGCCGGTGGGAGAGGTAGGCGGCCTCGTCAATCTCCCGCCGCGTCACCCCGTGGTCCTGGGCCAGGCGCTCCGCCTGCTCCCCCATGGCCTCGCCGGTGAAGGGGTCGGAAAGCCCGTCCCGGAGGAGGATGTCCTGGAGGCCCTCCGGCGCCCCCATGAGGAACTTGTACCCCCAGCGCGCCCGGTGGGAGAGGTAAAAGCCCGCCTGGCTCATGGACTCCATCCCCCCGGCGAGGACCAGGTGGGCCTCCCCCGTGCGCAGGAACTGGAAGGCGTTTAAGACCGCCATCATCCCCGAGGCGCAGACCATGTCCACCTGGTACCCGTCCACCTCCTTGGGGATGCCCGCCCTTAGAGCGGCCTGCCTGGGCAGAAGCTGCCCGTGCCCGGCCCGGAGCACGTTCCCGAAGACGTAGAGGTCCAAGGCCTTCCCCTCCACCCCGGCCCGCTTTAGGGCCTCCCGCATGGCGTGGGCCCCGAGCTCCACCGGGCTCACGTCCTTCAGGGCCCCCCCGAACTTGCCGATGGGGGTCCTGGCCGCGGAAACGATGTAGACCTCCTGCATGGGCCCATCATACCCCCCATTTGGGGGATGCGCACCCCGGGGGGAAGCCCCTAACCTGAGTCAGGGAGGTGGGCCCTTTGGTAAAGCGCGGCCTCAGCTTGCTGGAACTTCTCGTGGTCCTCGCCGTCCTGGGCATCCTGGGCGCTCTTGCCTACACCAACTACAGCGCCGCCTACCGCCTCAGGGCGGCGGGAACCGAGCTCAGGACCTTCCTCCTCGCCGCCCGCACCGAGGCCATCCGCCGGGGAACGGGGGTGGCGGTGGTACCGGAGGACCGGGGGCTCCTGAGCTGCGTGGACGAAAACCGAAACCGAGCGTGCGACCCGGGGGAAGCCCCCCTGCGCCGGTTTGACCCGGGAGGGTACGGCGCGGCCCTGGACCTAAGGAGCGGCTTCTCCCCGGGCCTCCGCTTCAACGCCCTGGGAAGGCCCAACACGGGGGCGAGCTTGGTCCTGCGCTTGGGCGGGCGGAGCCTCACCCTGTGCGTGGGCATGGGAGGAAGGGTGCGGGAGGTGAGCGGCGATGCGTGCTCGTAAGGGCCTCACCTTGCTGGAAGTGCTCCTGGCCATGGGGCTCCTCGCCGTGGTGGTGCTGGCCTTCGCTTCCCTGCAGGTGACAAGCCTCCGCGCGGGCGGCAGGGCCGGGAGCTCCAGGCCGTGGTCCGGGAGATGGAGAACTTCATGGAAAGGCTGAGGCAGGACCCCCAAGGCCTCCTCAGCCTTTGCAACGGTCCCCTAACCCTGGGGGGAAAGGAAGGCACCTGCACCGCCACCCCTTGCGCCGTGGCCCAGGACGGCGGCCTCACCTGCCCCACCTCGGGGGAGGCGCGGGCCTACCAGGTGGTTCTGGAGGTGGAGGGCAAACGGCTGGAAACGGTGGTGTATCGGCCATGAGAAGGCAAGGGTTTTCCCTCCTCGAGCTCTTGCTGGCCTCCGTCCTCATGGGAAGCCTCTTCCTGGTGGTGCTGGCCCTGGGAAACTCCAGCATCACCCTAAGGGAGCGGGAAAGGGCGAGGGGGCGGCTCGCCGACGAGCTGAGCCTCACCGCCACCGTGCTGGCCCGGGAGCTCTACACGGTGGGCTACCGCCTCACGGGCCAGGCCCTGGCGCTGAGCCCAGACTCCCAAGGGGACAGCCTCCAGGGGTGGTTCCTCTGCGAAGCGGGCATGGAGGAGCTTTGCGGGGAAAGCCTGGGGCAGATAAGGGGCACGGGCTACGCGGTGGACCAGGGAGCGCTCCGCTGGGGCGCTTGCACGGGAGCGGGCTGCGCCCCTTCACCCGACAACCCCGTTCTGGGAGGGGACGAGGTGCGGGTGGAGGCCTTCCGGGTCGCCTACCTGGAAGGGGACGCCTGGAAGCGGCAGGCCCAGGCGGTGAACCTGGGGCAAGAAGGCGCAAGCCCCAAGGTGAGCGCCTTGGCCCTCTACCTGCTGGCCTCCGCTCCCGTGCGGGGTGGGGCCCCCGCCTTCACCCCCGGGAGCACGCTCATCTACCCTCCCGGGCTTTCCCCTAGCCTTCTTGAGCTTCCTGCGGTGGCCAACGACGGGCGCCTTCGGGCGGAGAAGCTCTGGATCGTCCAGACGCCGAACCTGGCGCGCTGAAAGGAGGAAGGCATGAACCAAAAAGGCATAGCGGTTGTGGTGGCCCTCATCGGGATGACGGTGGTCCTCATGCTCTCCCTGGCCATGGTGCAAAGTGCCCTGGGCAACCTGAAGACGGGGGGCGACCTCCTGAACCGGGCCCAGGCCCGCCAGCGGGCCGAGGCGGGCGTGGACCACGCCCTGGCCTACCTGGACGGCAAACCATCCCTGAGCGCCGCCCAAACCGTCTCGGGCCAGGGCTATACCGCCACCCTCACCCCCCAGAATCCCGAGGGGAACGAGGTCCGCATAGAAAGCCAGGGCCAGGCTGGCCTCGCCCGGCACACCGCCGTGGCCGTGGTGCGCCTCCAGCCCGTTCCTGCCCAGGCGCAAAACCCCCTGTTCGGCCAGGGATGGATTAGCGGCGGGCGCATCACCATCAACGGCGGGGTGGACCTCTGGGGAAGCCGCCTCCACGCCGACCTGGGCTACGGTAACCTGTCGGGTCAAATCCAGGTCTGCGATAGCTCAGGCCAAGGGTGCCGAAACCTCAACCAGGTCAACCCGCCGCCCATCACGGGAGGGGCGGGGGTTACGGGTGCGCAGTGCAACGCCGAGGGGAAGAACATGGTGGTCTGCGATGGCTCCGCGCCCAAGTACCAGGTCTGCCCGGTATACCAGACCCTCTCCGACCCTAACTTCACCTGCCTGGACGCCGTCACGGGTAGAGTCGTGCGGTGGGACCAGGCCACCCGCATCACCAGGCCCGACGTGAACGAGCTAAGCACGAGGCGCCTAGGGGTCAGGGTCAAGGACCCCAATCCCAACGAAAAGGTCAATCCCTACGACGACGCCAATGCCAAAGGCCTTTGCGACGTCCGCTTCACCAGC
>NZ_JBWGQW010000091.1:0-3462 GCF_056332225.1 Thermus sp.
TGGATGGGGAAGGTTCGCAACTGGATAGAAACACGGTTCAGCGTGATGGTGCGGTCTTTGGGGCTTCACAGGATAGAAGCGCGGTCCTACTGGGGTCTGGTGGCCCGGGTCAACCTCATCCTGCTCGTTCACAACCTCATACGTAGCCGGGTGCTTCTCAGGATGGCTGGGGTGGAGCTATGAGGTAGCACACGAAGGGATTTTACTAGTGCGTGAAATCCATCTCCTCCCGAAGCGCCACGAAACGCACCTCCACCCCAGGCCAGGCCTGACCGAGAAGCCATAGGTCCCTCGGGTCCACCAGCGCGGGCTTGGCGTAACCCCCCAGGCTTCCCTTGTCCGCGAGGAGCACCAGGGGGCGCCCCGAAGGGGGCACCTGCACGCCTCCCAAAGGGGTAGCCTCCGAAAGGCCCTCTCCCCCCGGCACCTCTCCCCCGGCGAGCTCCACCCCCATCCGGTCCGCCCGCGCCACGCGGAAGGACCTCGAGGCCAAAGCCCTCCAGGCCTCCTCCGCGTACTGCGGCCCCGGCCGCAGGCGCACCCTAAAGACCTCCGGCAACGGCCGCATGGCGAAGGCCCTCCCGGGACGGACAGGGCTTTCCACCCCAAGCCCCAGCACGTCACCCGCCCGCAAGGGGCGGCCGATCCTCCCCCTGAGGTCCGGCGAGGCCGAGCCGAAGAAGGGCCGGGCCTCGAGCCCCCCCGCCACCGCCAGATACCCCCGCACCCCCCGCCCCTGGGGCCGGAAGCGAAGGGTCCTCCCTTCCCGCCAGAGGAAGCTACGCCCTGGAGGGATCTCCTCCCCCTCAAGGAAAACCGCGAGACCGTACCCGGCGAAGGCGGCCACCAAGGGCCTCAGGGCGGTGAGCGCGGGGCCCTTGTAGGCGATCTCCAAAAGCGGCGCCCCCTCCGGGTTACCCACCAGGCGGTTGGCCACCCGGGCGGAGTACGGGTCCAGGGGCCCCGAGCGGGCGAGGCCCAGATGCCCCGCGAGGAAGCGCCCCCCGTCCACCACCAGGTCTAAAAGCCCCGGCTCCTCCACCCGGAGGGCGGGAAGCTTGGGGGCCTCGGGGAGGAGGTCCAGGGGCGGGGGTTCGGGCGGAGGGGTTCCCTCGGCCTCGAGGAACCGCACCCGGTCCCCCGGCCTGAGGAGAAAGGGCTCTTGGCGGTGGGGGTCGTAGACCGCCACCAGGCTCGTCCCGAGGAGGTTCCACCCCCCGGGGGAAGGCAGGGGGTAGATGCCCGTCTGCGGCCCGGCCACGGCCACGCTGTGGGCCGGGACCCGGGGCCTCGGGTGGGCCTTGCGGGGCAGGCGCAAGGGAGGCTCCACGGGGGCCATAAAGGGAAAGCCCGGGGTGAAGCCCAGGGCGTAGACCCGGTAAAGGGGCTTTTGGTGGAGGGCCTTCACCGCTTCCACGGCGAGCCCCGTCCTCTGGGCCACCTCCAGGAGGTCTTCCCCGTCGTAGCGCACGGGGATCTCCACCACCCTCTCCCCTTCCCCGCCCTCCTGAGGAAGGCCATGCAGGAGGCGGAGTAGGCGGGCTCTGGAAATTTTTTTTGGGTCAAATTCCAGGTAGAGCGTGCCGTAGGCGGGCACCGCCTCCCGCAGGCCTTCGGGGGGGCTTCGGAGGAGGGCCTTGGCCAGGGCCAGGGCCCGGCGGTTGGCCTCCTCGGAAAGCCCCTCTCCGAAGCGCAGGTAAAGGCTTTCCCCCACGCCCTTACTCTACCGCCCCCGGCATGGTCCGCCCCTTGAGCTCCCGGTCGGGCAGGGGCAGGAGAAAGAGGAGGGCCATGAGGGTAAAGGCGGCGCTGTAGAGGAAGATCCTGCGCAAGGCCTCGGTGATCCCTAGGGCCAGGGCCTCCTTCAGGCGGGCCTTGACGGCCTCCAGCTCGGCCACCGCCTGGCGGGGCACCTCCTCCAGGGCCCGGGCCTGGGCCTCGGCCAGGGCGGCCTCGAGGGACCGCGCCGCCTGGCCCTCGGCTTGCCTAAGGGCCTTTTCCACCTGGGCGAGGAGCTTTGGGCGCAGGGCGGGAGGAGGGGGGTTTTGCAGGAGGGCCTTGAGCCTCGAGTCCACCAGGGGGGAAGCGAGGAGGGCCTCCCGGGCCCCCCGGTCCCCGTCCCAAGCCCGGGCCAGGAGGAGAAGGGTGCCCTGGACCAGGCCGCCTTGGGGGATGCGCCTTTTCAGCTCCTCGGGAACCTGGGGGTCCGCCTGGAGAGCCCGGTAAGCGGCCTCGTCTCCCCGAAGGGCCTTCAGGGCGAGCTCCTTGAGCCGGGCGAAGCGGGCGGGAAGGCCCCCTGGGGTGAGCTCTTTCCGGAAGGACTCGGGGACCGCGGGGTCTTCCTGAAGGGCCCGGTAGGCGGCCTCATCCCCCCGCAGGGCCCGCACCAGGAGGTCTTCCAGGCGGGCGAACTCCCGGTCCAGGTCCAAGGCCATCCCCTCCCCCGCCCGCGTCACGGCCGGGGCGGAGGCGCCGCCGGGAAAGGCCTGGGACAGGTGGGCGCTCAGGCTTCCCGCCAGCACCGTGCCCAGCAGGGCGATGCCCATGGTGGAGCCGATCTGCCGCATGAACTGCACCGCGCTGGTGGCGCTCCCGATGCGGGCCATGGGGACGTCGTTCTGGGCGGCGATGTTGAGGAGGCTCTGGGCGGGCCCAAGGCCCAGGCCCACCAGGAAGAAGAGGAGGACCGCAAGCCAAAGGGGCGTGTCCACGCGGAGGACGAAGTGGAAGGCGAGGAAAAGGGCAAGGAGGAAGAGGGCGCTTCCCAGGAGAAGGGCCTTGTAGCGGCCGAGCCGGGCGGCCGCCTGCCCCGCCCCCACGCTCCCCAGCACCACCCCAAGGGTGAGGGGGAGCACCGTGACCCCGCTTTGGCTCGCCGAAACCCCCTTCACTACCTGGAGGTAGAGGGGAAGGAAGGCCACGGTCCCCAAGAAGGCGGGGCCGTAGAAGAAGGAGGCCAGGGCGGCGTAGGTGAAGGTGGGGATCCGGAAGACGGAGAGGTCAAAGAGGGGGTGCTCCACCCGGAGCTCGGCCCACACCCAGAGGAAAAGGCCCAGGGCCGCCAGGGCGAAGAGGCCCAGGATCTTTGGGCTTCCCCAGGGGTAGGTGCTGCCGCCCCAGGAGAAGGCGAGCATGAGGGGGACCGCCCAGCCCGCCAAAAGAAGGGCCCCCAAGAAGTCAAAGCGCTCCCGGTGCTCCGGGGAAAGCCTCGGCATGTAGCGGAGAATGAACCACAGGGCCACCGCCCCCACGGGCATGTTGATGTAAAAGACCCAGCGCCAGGAGAGGTGGTCCGTGAGGAGGCCGCCAAGCCAGGGTCCCACCGCCGAGGAGAGGCCGAACATGGCCCCGAAGACCCCGGCGAGCCTTCCCCGCTCCCTGGGGGGGAAGAGCACGGCGATGGTGGTGAGAGCCAGGGCGAAGAGGGCCCCACCCCCGAGGCCTTGGAGCCCCCGGAAGAGG
>NZ_JBWGQW010000092.1:0-3243 GCF_056332225.1 Thermus sp.
GCCACCACCACCCACCCGAGGAGGCGGCTCGCCTCTTCCGCCTTTCGGGAGTCCTTGGCCAGGTTCTGCAGGCGGCTCGCCAAAAACCCGTCCACCCCGTCCACGAGGAGCATGCCCAGGGTGAAGAAGGCCCCGAGGCGCAAGGGGGAGAGCTCGGCGGAGAGGGCCAGGGCGGAAAGCTGGCTTGCCGTCTCAAACCCGAGCCCAAAGAGAACCCCGAGGAGGAGGGGGTTGGGGAGGGGAAGCCCTTTGGAGGGGATGGGAGGGGTGGGCTTGAGGAGCCGGTAGAGGTTCAGGACCGCCACCAGGAGGAGGAGAAGGGCGGGGAGGTGGAGGGCCTCGAGGTTCGCCCGCCCGAGGAGGCCTGCCGCCGGGAAGGCCAGAAGGGTGACGAAGCCCCCATGCCCCATGGCGAAGAGGAAGCCGTTAAGGGGAGAGGGCCTCACCCGGGAGAGCCCGTCCACCGCCGCCAGGTGGTCGGGGTCCACGCCGTGGCGCATCCCCAGGGCCACGGCCAAAAGCTCGAGGCCCGTCACGGGGCACCTGCCTTTTGCGGGGAAAAGAGGGCTTGGGACCGGTATCCGCTTTTCTTCATCGCCGCCTCCTTTCGCCCCTGCTCGGGGGCAGGTGAGGCGCGCACCGGGGCGGGTATTCGGGCTTCCGGCCTAGACGATGGGCCTATGGGTTGGGCCGGTTACCGTTGCGGCACAGCGCCGGACTTTCACCGGTCTTCCCCCTTTTGCGCCCCAGGACATCCGGGCCCTGGGGCACCCCGGCCGCTCTCGCCCCCGTTTTACCTCCCTGGCCCCCCCCCGTCAAGAGGGAGGCGGGCGAGCACCCTCTTGGGCCAGTCCACCGCCACCGCGCTTCCCGGGGGCACGAGGCCGTCCTCCCCCAAAGCCCTCAGCACCGCCCGCACCACCCCCCCGTGGGTGAAGAGGACCGCAGGGGCCCTAAGCCCCTCCAGGAAGCGGAAGATCCGCTCCTGGAAGGCCAGGAGGCTTTCCCCTCCCGGGGGGTGGAAGCCCTGGAAGCGGAGGAGGGCTTCCTTGTGGACGGGGTCCAGGTCCTCCCAGAGCGCCCCCTCCAGGGCCCCGAAGTGGATCTCCCGAAGCTCTGGGGCAAGCGAGGGGGTGAAGCCCGCAAGCTCCGCCGTCCTTCGCGCCCGCAGGAGGTCGGAGCTAAAGGCGGGAAGAGGGGGAAGCCTCCCCTTAAGCCTTTTCGCCTGGGCCTCCCCTTCCTCCGTGAGGGGGAGGTCCGTCCAGCCGAGAAGCCTCCCCTCCCGGTTCCAGAGGGTTTCCCCGTGGCGCACGAGCCAAAGCTCCATGCCCCTAGGGTAAACTCTCCCCCATGGTGGACCCGGAGGTCTTGGCCCAAGCCCGGCTCCGCATGGACCAGCTCACCAAGCCGCCCCGCTCCCTGGGCTTCCTGGAGGAGGTGGCGGTGCGCCTCGCTGCCCTCCAGGGGCGGGTGAAGCCGGAGCTCGGCCGGGGGGCGGTGGTGGTGGCCGCCGCCGACCACGGGGTGGTGGCCGAGGGGGTCTCCGCCTACCCCCAGGAGGTCACCCGGCAGATGGTCCTGAACTTCCTCCATGGGGGCGCCGCCATCAACCAGTTCGCCCGGGCGGCGGACTGCGAGGTGTACGTCCTGGACGTGGGGGTGGTGGGGGAGCTTCCCGACCACCCGCGGCTTCTCAAGCGCAAGGTGCGCCCGGGGACGGGAAACCTCGCCCAAGGCCCCGCCATGACCCGGGAGGAGGCGGAAAAGGCCCTCTTTGCGGGAAAGGAGGCGGCGAGGCGGGCCATCGCGGAAGGGGCCACCCTCCTCGCCGCCGGGGACATGGGCATCGGGAACACCACGGCGGCGGCCGCCCTCACCGCCGCCCTCCTCGGCCTTCCCCCTGAGGCCGTGGTGGGCCGGGGGACGGGGGTGGGGGAGGAGGGCCTGAGGCGGAAGCGCCAAGCGGTGGCCCGGGCCCTCGCCCGCCTCCGCCCGGGGATGGACCCCCTCGAGGTGGCGGCCGAGGTGGGGGGGCTTGAGCTTCTCGCCATCGCCGGGGTCTACCTCGAGGGCTACGAGGCGGGGCTTCCCCTGGTGCTGGACGGCTTTCCCGTGACCGCGGGGGCCCTTTTGGCCTGGAAGCTCGCCCCGGGGCTCCAGGACCACCTCTTCGCCGGCCACCTCTCCCGGGAGCCCGGGCACCGCCACCAGCTGGAGGCCCTGGGCCTAAGGCCCCTTTTGGACCTGGACCTGGCCCTCGGGGAGGGGACGGGGGCGGTCCTCGCCATGCCCCTCCTCCGGGCCGCCGCCCGCATCCTCCACATGGCCACCTTTGAGGAGGCGGGGGTGTCCCGGGGGTGAAGGCCCTCCGCCTCGCCCTCGCCCTCCTCACGGTGTTGCCCGTGGCCCCGGAGGGGGTAGGGGAGAGGGAGTTCAAGCGGAGCGTGGCCTTCTTCCCCCTGGCGGGCTACCTCCTCGGGCTTCCCCTGGCCCTCCTCGCCCTTTCGCCCCTGCCCCCGGGGATTTCCGCCGCCCTAGGGGTGGCCCTCCTCCTCGGCCTCACGGGGTTTTTGCACCTGGACGGCCTTCTGGACCTGGCGGACGCCCTCTTGGGGGCGAGGCCCAAGGAGGAGCGCCTCCGCATCCTCAAGGACCCCCACCTGGGGGCCTTCGCCTTCGGGGTAGGGGGCGTCTACCTCCTCCTCCTCTTCCAGGCCCTGGCCCTGGTGCGAGACCCCCTCTTCCTCCTCCTCTTTCCCGGGTGGGCCCGCTTCGCCTTCCTCCCCTTCCTCCACCGCTACCCCCTCCTGGGCCCGGGGATGGCCGGCCTGGTCCGGGGGGGGCCTTGGCCCTTTGCCCTCCTCCTTGCCCTGCCCTTCCCCCTCCTCTACCCCCTTCCCGCCCTCCTCGGCCTCCTCGCCGCCTGGGGAGTGGCCCGCCTGGCCTGGGCCCGCCTCGGGGGGCTGAACGGGGACGCCCTCGGGGCCATGATCGCCCTTTGCGAGGTCGCCAACCTGCTAGGCTATGCCTTGTGGAAGAGCCCAAGCGGGTGAAGCCCTACGAGAAGCCCAGAGGGGAGAGGCGGGGCCTCCTCCTGGTCTACACCGGGGACGGCAAGGGCAAAAGCACCGCCGCCTTCGGCCTCGCCCTCCGCGCCTTCGGCCGAGGGCTAAAGGTGCGGATCTTCCAGTTCCTCAAGCACGAGACCGCCCGCTTCGGGGAGCACCGGGCCTTCGCCCTCCT
>NZ_JBWGQW010000093.1:0-3215 GCF_056332225.1 Thermus sp.
GTGGCCACGGCGGTGCGGGGCGGGGAGGAAAAGAACCTGAACACGGGCACCGTCTGGGCCGTGCGGCTGAAGCCCGGGCGGGCCAGGCTTCACCACGAGGACCTGGCCCACCCCTGGCGGGACCTAGGGGCGGACCTCGAGGAGGGCCGCACCGCTTACCGGGTCATCTACCCTAAGGGCAAGCGGCGAAAGGAGGAACGCCTGCGGCCCGTTCGGCCTTCCTTGGAGCTTCTGGTGCGGTGGACCCTGGGGATCCGGGAGGTGCCCGCCCTGGACTTCCTGAGGCCCGCCCCCACGGAGAACCCCACCATCGAGGACGCCTTCCTCCTTGTGGAGATGGACGCCCAGGCCCGGCCCACGGTCATAGACCGCCTCTCGGAGCGGATGGCCCACGAACTGTCCGATTACGGCTCCCGCCGCTTCTACGCCGGCCTCCTGTGGAAGGTGGTGGAGGGCGAGATTTCCCCGCACGCCCTGGTGTACGCCTACTACCGGGCCCGAGCCGCTCTGCGGGAGGGGTACGCCAGACGGGCGGGGGCATTTTTACAGCACCTTCTCAAGGCGTCGGCCTAGCCCGTTTCCCCATTTCCTTAACCTTTACCGCATGGAGCTTTCATCTTTTTCATTAACTGCGTGAACAGTATGGAAACATGGGGCTTATAAAACAAGCTCCAGCCTACCCTGCCTCATCTACCTCTACTTGCCCAGGAAACACGGCTAAACAGGAGTTCTCTTAACCATAACCAGGTATATCACCACCAGGAGGTAAAGCATGCGCAGGATCGGACAGGCACTGGCCCTCATCCCCTTGGCCCTCGCGGCTTGCGCCCCGGCGGCCACCACGCCCCCCCCAGCAGCCAAGCCCGCCCAGGAGGCCCAGGCCCCGGCCAAACCCCAGGCGCCTCGGTACCACGTCAACACCCTGGAGGAGGACGTGGAGCTCCTCTTCAAGCCCATCGCCGAGGTGGACCTGCCCGTCCTCCTCGGGGAGGTGAAGGAGGGGGTGTACACGGAGACCTTCTACGGCAAGGAGCGGGCCCAGCCCCTCTACGCCCTCTTCTACGGGCCTCTGAAGCTGGAGAACCCCTTCGCCCGCAAGGAGGTGGAGGCCAAGGCGGAAAAGCTCCGCTCCGCCCCCTTCTTCGCCTTCACCAAGGAGGTCAAGCGGGAGGGGGACGATCTCTACGTGCGGGGGAAGATCTTCGGCAGGTACCCCGTGGTGGTGCGGGTGGGCCTGGTGGAGCGCGAAGCTTACCGGAACGCCTGGCAGTTGGTGCGCACCGCCCAGGCTCTGGGGAGCCTGGTGGGAGTGCGGCAGAAGGAGGCGGAAGAGCTCGCCTACTTCCTGGAGAACCCCCCGAGCCTCTGGGCGGTCTACGCCCCGTACCGGGACCGGACCTTCTTCCCCCTCCTGGGCGGCGATCTGGAGGAGGGCAAGGAGACCGTGGTGAGCTACAGCAGGTTGCTGAACACCCTGGACTGGTACCTGAACCGCTAGGGGGCTTCGCGAAGGGGGGGCCGGGGAAGTCCCGGCCCCTCGGTTTCTAAGATGGAGGTGTGAACGTGATCGTGAAGATGGCGCTGGAAGACCTGAAGCGGTGGGGGCTTCCCCGGGAAGCCCTCTACCACGCGGTGCGGCTCTACGCCCACGCCGCCACGGGGAGGAAGGAGGCCCCGAGACCCTGGGAGGTGCGGGAGGCCTGGCGGGAGGCGGAGCGCCTGCCCCTGAAGCCGCCCCTGGACCCCGCCACCCAGAAGGCGCTGGTGGCGAGGCTACCCCGGATCCTGGTGGAGGTGCCCTTGAGGCTCCTCTCGGGGGAGGGGAGAAGCCTCGAGGCGGACCAGGTGGCGCGGGCCGAGCGCCTCCTCAGGAAGGGGCTTTCCGGTTTGGAGATCGCCGTCCTCTTCCTCTGGGAGGAGGTGTGGCGCCGAGGGGGAGACTGGTGGGACCTGAGGGAGAAGGTCCTCTCCCGGCTCCGCGACCCCAAGTGGGACCTCCTCCTCGCCCGCTCCTACGTCACCCTCCGGGCCAAGGGCCTGGACCCGGAGCGCCGCGCCAAGGAGCGCCGCGCCCTGGCCTAGCCCTATCCTGAGGCCAGGATGGGGCGGTGGTGCGGGGGATACGCCCCGGCGCTCTCCTCGGAAGAGAGCCAGCTCCCTTCTTCGGCTTCCCCTTAGCGCGTGGCTTAGCCAAAAGGGCTTGGGGTAGCCGACGGGAGCTGGCTTAAACCAACCCTTTCCTCCCCCACCCCTCGCCCTTTGGGCTACACTGCAGGGGATGGCCCTGCGCCCCACGGAGGAACAACTCCGGGCCGTGGAGGCCTACCGCTCGGGGCAGGACCTCAAGGTGGTGGCCGTGGCCGGAAGCGGCAAGACCACCACCCTGCGCCTCATGGCCGAGGCCGCCCCGGGAAGGCGGGGCCTCTACCTGGCCTTCAACCGCTCCGTGCGGGAGGAGGCCGCCCGGAAGTTCCCCCGGAACGTCCGCCCCTACACCCTCCACGCCCTGGCCTTCCGCATGGCCGTGGCCCGGGACGAGGGGTACCTGGCCAAGTTCACCGCGGGGAAGGGCCACCTGCCGGCCCGGGCGGTGGCGGAGGCCCTGGAGTTGCGCAACCCCCTCCTGCTGCACGCGGTCCTGGGGACCCTGGAGGCCTTCCTCCGCTCGGAGGCCGCCTCCCCCGAGCCGGGGATGATCCCCCTGGCCTACCGGGTCCTGCGGGCCGGGACCAAGGCCTGGCCCGAGGAGGAGGCCCTCATCCTGCGCGGGGTAGAGGCCCTCTGGCGGCGGATGACCGACCCCAAGGACCCCTTTCCCCTGCCCCACGGGGCCTACGTGAAGCTCTGGGCCCTCTCGGAGCCCGACCTCTCCTTCGCGGAGGCCCTGCTGGTGGACGAGGCCCAGGACCTGGACCCCATCTTCCTGCGGGTCCTCGAGGCCCACCGGGGCAGGGTGCAGCGGGTCTACGTGGGGGACCCGAGGCAGCAGATCTACGGGTGGCGGGGGGCGGTGAACGCCATGGACCGGCTGGAGGCCCCCGAGGCCCGTCTCACCTGGAGCTTCCGCTTCGCCGAGCCCCTGGCCCGCTTCGTGCGCAACCTCACCGCCCTGCAGGACCGGCCGGTGGAGGTGTGGGGGAAGGCCCCCTGGGCCACCCGGGTGGACGCCGCCCTGCCCCGGCCCCCCTTCACCGTGCTCTGCCGGACCAACGCCG
>NZ_JBWGQW010000094.1:0-3135 GCF_056332225.1 Thermus sp.
GGTCGTAGCGGGGGTCCTGGCGGAAGAGGTAGAGGAGGGAGTAAAGGAAGGTGACGAAAAAGGCCAGGTAGCCGAGCCAGGCCCCGGGCACGTGCAGGTACATGATGCGCACCAGGTAGCCCTGGTTGGCGTCGGGCGGGGCCTCGAGGGCGAGGTAGAGGCCCAAGGGCAAGAGGAGAAGCCCAAGGCCCAGGAAAACCCAGGTCAGGGCATCAGGGCGTTCCGGGTAAGCCGCCTTCAGCATCGCGTTCCTCCCTATTCAGCATAGGTCCTCCTCGGCTTAGAAGTCTGTGGCCCTACCCCTCCATGATGAGGGGGAAAAGGAGGGCGCTGGCCGTCACGTAGACGGCGTCAAACACCAGGAGGAGCTGCCACCAGGAGGCCACCTCCTCCAGGGGAAACCCCTCCAAAAGCCCCGCCGTGGCCCGCACCGAGGCCAGGACCACGGGGACCACCAGGGAGAAGAGGAGAAGGGGCAGAAGGGCCTCCCGCCCCCGAAGCCGGGCGAGGAGGCCCGCGTAGAAGGTAGCCACGCTGGCGTAGCCCAGGGTGCCCAGGGCTAGGGTGAGGAAGAGGGAAAGCCCCTTCTCCAGGGGCAGGTAGAAAAGCCCCGCCGCAAGAAGGAGGGCGAGGAGGGCCAAGGGGAGGAGCAGGAGCATCTGGAAGAGGAGCTTCCCGAAGTAGACCCACTCCTTCCCCCCAGGGGCGAGGAGGAGGTCCTCCAGGGTGCCCTCCTCCACCTCCAGGGCGAAGGCCCGGCTGGAGAGGAGGGTGGAGAGGAAGGCCAGGGCCACCCAAAGGACCCCGGGGGCCGCCCGGCGCAGAAGGGCCTCCTCGGGGCCCAAGGCCAGGGCCATGACGAAAAGCGTCACCCCCAAAAAGGCGAGCAGGGAGAGAAGCCCGGCGCGGTCCCGGACCTCGAGGCGGAGGTCCCGAAGGGCAAGAAGCCAGACCCGCCTCACGCCGCCCCCAGCCACACCGCCCGGTCGGCCACCGCCTCGGCCAAGGCCCGGTCGTGGGTGGCGAGGACCACCGCCGCCCCCTTCTGGGCCTCCCGGAGGGTCTCCAGAAGAAGGGCCCTCCCCTCCTGGTCCAGGGCGGTTTCCGGTTCGTCCAGAAGCCAGAGGTCCGGCCTGAGGAGGAGGAGGCGGGCCAGGGCCAGGCGCTTTTTCATCCCGCTGGAAAAGGCGGCGAGGGGAAGGTCCTGGGGGAGGCCAAAGCGCTCCAAGGCCCCCTTCCAGTCCCCCCCCACCCCGTGGAAGGCGAGGTCAAAGAGAAGGTGCTCCCGGGCGGTGAGGTGGCGGTGGAAGGCCGGGGGGTTGGGGAGGAAGAGGGGCCTTCCCCTTCGCTCCACCTGGCCCCGGGTAGGCTTCAGAAGCCCCGCCATCAGGCGGAGGAGGGTGGTCTTGCCGGAGCCGTTGGGCCCCAGGAGGGCCACGGCCTCTCCCCGGCGCACCTCGAGGTCCAGGCCCCGGATGACCCAGTCGCGGCCGAAACGCTTGGAGACGCCCTGCAGGCGAAGGAGCATGCCTCTCCCAGTCTAGAAGACACCCCGGGGAAAAAGGTACCTAGAGGTACCGCTGCAGCCACTCGGGGGTGATCCGCAGGAAGAAGGTGTTCAAAGCCGTGAAGGTGCCGGTGAAGAGAAGCACCCCCACGAGGATCAGGACCACGCCCGCCAGGACCTCCACGTAGTGGGAAATCCGGCCGGCGCGCCTAAGCCACCCCTTGATCCGGTCGGCGAAGAGGGCCACCAGCAGGAAGGGGACGGCGAGCCCCAGGATGTAGGCCAGGAGGAAGCCCACCCCACCCCCCACGGCGGTGAGGGTAAGGATGGCCCCCAGGATGGGGCCGATGCAGGGGGTCCAGCCTAGGCCCAGGGTGGCCCCGAGGAGGAAGGCCCCAAGGGGGCGGCCCGTCTCCCCCTCGTAGCGGAGGGAAACCCCCCACCTGGGCCTGAGGCCCAGCATGTAGAGCCCGAAGAGGACGAGGACCACCCCCCCGATGCGGGTCAGGGTCTCGCGGTGCTCAAAGAGGAGCCCCCCGAGGAGGGTGAAGGGCAGGCCCAGGAGGAAGAAGACCACCCCGAAGCCCAGGACGAAGAAGAGGGCGTTGAAGAGGGGGCGCCCCCTCTCCCCCCCCAGGTAGAAGAGGTAGGTGGGGACGAGGGGCAAGACGCACGGGGAGAGGAAGGAGAGCACCCCCGCCAAAAAGGCCGCCGTAAAGGAAAGGGTCATACCTCTATCCTAGGGCAGGGTGAGCCAGGGGAAGCGGCGCTGGGTCTCAGGGTCCAGGTGGAGGAGCTCCCGGGCGGGCATGCGGATCTTGGGCAGGGTGGCCTGGTTCACGGGGGTACTGGCGTCAATGATGCCGTTCATGTAGAGGAGGAAGGCCACCAGGTGGTAGACCTCCTCGTCCGTCAGCGTCCCCGCCTGCCCGAAGGGCATGGCCCTTCGGATGTAGTCAAAGAGGGTGGTGGGGTACTGCCAGTAGTTGCCGATGGCGTACTCCACGGGCTCGGTGTCCGGGGTGATGGGGAAGGGCTCGGAAACCAGGCGGTTGAAGGGGTACCCCCCCGTTTTGCGCGTAGGCCACCAGCACGTCCTCCATGGCCTTCTCCAGGGGCAAGGAGCGGGTGTACATGGCGGCGTCCATCCCCTCGGGGATGAACCGCTTGGCCCCGGGCTTCACCCCCGCCTCCTTGAGGAGAAGGGCCAGGGGCACCCCGGTCCAGCTGGCGTTGGAGGCGAGGCCCCGGCTACGGGTGGCGGTGAGGTTGGGGTCCGGGGGGTTGCGGTAGCCGTTCTGCCCGTTCCCGGCGCGCTCAATGAAGTAGGTGCGGGTGACGGAGGGGAAGCGCTTGAGGTCCTCCAGGGTGAGGACCAGGGGGCGCTCCACCATCCCGTGGATCGCCAGGCGGTAAGCCTTGGGGTCCACCTGGGGCACCCCGGCGTGGTGGCGTTCAAAGTGGAGGCCGTTCGGGGTGATGACCCCCTCCAGCTTCTCCAGGGGGGCGAAGTTCGCCCCCGAGTGGCGGGTGCGCAGGTTGGGGGAGATGTAAGAGGCTGTCGTAAAAGGGTGGTATCCTTAAGGGGTGACTCTTAGACGATCTTACCCCAGCGACCTCAGCGATGC
>NZ_JBWGQW010000095.1:0-3129 GCF_056332225.1 Thermus sp.
GGGCGGGCAACCCCGAGCCCCTTTTCCTCATGGCGGGGGCTCCCGAGGACGTGCGCCTCCTCGGGGAGGGGCGGCACCTGGCCTTCCGCCTAGGGGGGGTGCGGGTGGTGGCCTGGCGCATGGGCCAGGCGGCCTTGCCCCAGGAGGTGGAGGTGGCGGGCCTCCTCAGCGAGAACGCCTGGAACGGGAGCCTGAGCTACGAGGTCCAGGCCCTGGACCTAAGGGAACCCGGGGACCTCGAGGGCGGGGTGGCGCCCTTCGCCCACCCCCTGCCCCTCCTCGAGGCCCTGGCCCGGGCCCGGATGGGGGAGGGGGTCTACGTTCCCGAGGACAACCTCGAGGGCCTGGACTACGCCAGGAGGGAGGGCTTCCGCCTTCTGCCCCCCGAGGAGGCCTCCCTTTGGCTCGGCCTCCCCCCCCACCCCGTGAAGGGGGTCCGGGTGGAGGTGGCCCTGGGCCGGGAAAGCCGCGCCCGCCTCCTCGCTCCCCCGGCCCTCTTTACCCCCGAGGAGCGGCTCCGCCTGGCCATCGCCCGCCGCCTCCTCTTCGCCTACGAGCGCCGCCACCCGGGGCTTTTCAGCGAGGCCCTCCTCGCCTACTGGGAGGTGAACCGCATACAGGAGCCCGCGGGAAGCCCATGAGGCCCGGGCCTACGCCGGGGCCTGGCGGGTTGGGCAATCCTTGCCGGGGTCGGGCACCGCCGACCCTTTGGAGGAGGGTTCTTTGGTCGGCCAGGGGAAGACCCCCCGGACGAGCCCCTCGTATGCCGCCTTTAGGGGGGCTTCCCTTCCTCACCCTGAACCTGGGCTCGCCCGAGGGGTGGTGGAGGCCCCCAGGCTCACCCTATTTGGCTGAGGGCCTCCCGGATCCTCTCCGCCTGCTCCAGGTTCTCCCTAAGCCTCGCCTCCTCCGCTTCCACCACCTCCTTGGGGGCTTTCTCCCGGAAGCCGGGGGCGGAGAGCTTACGCTCGCTCTTCTCCGCCAGGCTTAAGAGCTCCTTCAGGCGCTTCTCCTGGCGGCGCTTCCACTCCTCCACGTCCAGAAGCCCTTCCAAGGGCATGCGCGCCGTCACCTTGGGCATGGCCTTCACCAGGGCCTTTTCCGGCCTCTCGGAAAGGAGCTCGGCCCGGCCCAAGAAGCGGAAGACCTCGAGGTTCTCCCGCACGGGGGCGGTCTCCCCCTCGAGGTACACCCGCACCTCCTGGGCCGGGGGAAGCCCGGCCTCGGCCTTCAGGGCCCGCACCGCCGTCACCGCCTGCTTCAGGGCCTCAAAGGCTCCCTCGGCCTCCTCGTCCCGCTCCCCGGCCTCGGGCCAGGCCTCGAGGGCGAGCTCCTCCTTCCCGGTGAGGGCCTGGTAGAGCTCGCTGGTGAGGAAGGGCATCATGGGGTGGAGGAGCTTGAGGAGGGCGGCGAGGACCTCCTCCAGGGTCCTTAGGGTGTGGGCGTTCCCCGCCTTGAGGGCGGGCTTGCTGGCCTCGAGGTACCAGTCGCAGAACTCGCTCCAGACGAGCTCATATACCTCCCGGGCCGCCTGGGCCAGGTCCAGGGCCTCGTAGAGGGCGGTGATCTCCCGGATGCCCCGGCTTAGGCGGCTTCGCATGAAGCGGTCCGCCAGGGTGGGCCGGTCTTCCCTGGCCGAAAAGCCCTCCCGGGCGAGGAGGACGAAGCGGGCGGCGTTGTAGAGCTTGTTGGCGAAGTTCCGGGCCATCTCCAGCCAGCGGAGGTCAAGCCTTATGTCCTGCCCCCCCGTGGCGAGGTAGGTGAGGGCGAAGCGGAGGGCGTCCGCCCCGTAGCGCTCCACCATCTCCAAGGGGTCGATCACGTTCCCCTTGGACTTGGACATCTTCTGGCCCTTCTCGTCCAGCACGAGGCCGTGGAGGAGGACGGTCTTAAAGGGCCTCTCCCCCATGAAGTGGTAGCCCGAGACCTCCATGCGGGAGACCCAGAGGAAGAGGATGTCGTACCCCGTGACCAGGACGTCCCCGGGGTAGAAGGCCTTCAGGTCCTCCGTCTTCTCGGGCCAGCCCAGGGTGGAAAGGGGCCAAAGCGCCGAGGAGAACCAGGTGTCAAAGACGTCCTCGTCCCGCTTGAGGCGGGGGCTTCCGCAGGCCTCGCAGGAGGTGGGGTCTTCCAGGTAGCGCTCAGGCCTCGGCACGTTCACCGCCCCGCAGTCCTCGCAGTACCAGGCGGGGATCTGGTGCCCCCACCAGAGCTGCCGGGAGATGTTCCAGTCCCGGACCCCCTCCAGCCAGTCCATGTTCACCTTCTTCCAGCGCTCGGGGACGAAGGCGATGTCCCCCCGCCTGAGGCCCTCCAGGACCTCTTCCGCCAAGGGCTTCATCCTGAGCCACCACTGGGGGAAGATGGCGTATTCCAGGGGGGTGCCGCAGCGGGAGCAGGTGGCGAGGGCGATGGTGTAGTCCTCCTCCTTCACCAGGTGCCCCGCCTCCCGGAAAAGCTCCACCGCCTTCCTCCGGGCGGCGAAGCGGTCTAAGCCCCTTAGGGCCTCGGGGACCCTCTCCCCCTCCATCTTCCCCTCGAGGTTGATGACGGAAACGGGCTTTAGGCCGTGGCGCTCCCCGATCTCGTAGTCCAGGGGGTCGTGGGCCGGGGTCACCTTGAGGGCCCCGGTGCCGAAGTCCTTCTCCACGGCGGGGTCGGCGAGGATGGGGATCCAGACCCCGGTGAGGGGGATCCGGGCCCTTTTGCCGACCAGGTGCCGGTAGCGCTCGTCCTCGGGGTGGACGGCGATGGCCTGGTCGGCGAAGACGGTTTCGGGGCGCACCGTGGCGATTTCAATGAACCCTCCCCCCTCCACCTCGTAGCGCAGGGTGTAGAGCTTGCCGGGGGTGGGCTCGGTCTCCACCTCGAGGTCCGAGAGGGTGGTCTCGCACCGGGGGCACCAGTTCACGAGCCTAGGGGCGCGGTAGGCCAGGCCCTCGTGGTAGTAGCGGCAGAAGGCGTAGCGCACCGCCTTGGAGCGCTTCTCGTCCATGGTGAAGGCCTCCCGGCTCCAGTCGGCGCTGGCTCCTAGCCGCTTGAGCTGCTTGAGGATGGTCCCCCCGGACTCCTCCTTCCACCGCCAGACCCTTTCCAAAAACTTTTCGCGCCCCAGGTCGTGCCGGGTCT
>NZ_JBWGQW010000096.1:0-3091 GCF_056332225.1 Thermus sp.
ACTGGACTTACGCGGTGTTGAAGATCCCCGATAAAATGGGCCTCAAGATGTTTCCCTACGGGAAAGCAGCCGGTGACCATCTGCCGGGCTTCCAGGTGGATGAGGCCCAGGTTGGCCCCCGCGGGAGCGGCCACCGCCAGCACGCCCTTGTCCCCGGCGCTGTAGACGACCAGATAGCCGTCCCTGCCCCGCACCACCACCTCCTCCAGCCCGCCCAGGGCGGTCGTCTGGGCGATGCGCTTCCCCAGCCCCAGGGTCGTGGCCGCCATCGCCGCCACACGCGCCGCGTCCACCTCGGGGAGATCCGTGGCCAGGGAAAGGCCGTCGCTGGAGGCCACCATGACCCCGGTGATTTCGGGCACCGCTTGCCTGAGTTGCCGAATCGCCTCTTGAAGGACTGTCTGACGGCTCATACTTGCTTCTCCTTACTGGACTTACGCGGTACTGAAGATCCGCGATACCTTCGTATGCTACCCCATAGCTCCAAAGGGATGAAATAGGCCCCCCTCCGCCCTGCGCTTCCTGGGGCTCTATGCGGTATAGCGGTCAAGCCCAGGGAACCCGCCCCCAGGGCCGCGCCCAGCTTGAGCAAAAGCCTCCTGTCCATGTTCGCCTCCCTCCCGGGCTCAGCAAACGAGGATATAGGGCTCACCCCAACCCTGTCAAGGGTTTAGGCCTGCCGCCTTTGGAGAAGGAAAAACACCCCATACCCCACCGCGGCGATGATGAGAAGGGGAACCGCATACTTGAGCAGGGTGGCGATCAGGCCGGAAAGGGCAAGGAGAACCTTGCCCAAGAAGGTGAAGACCCAGCCCCCCACCCAAAGGAGGAGGAGCACCCCCACCACCACCAAAAGCCCCAACACCACCCACTCCAGGATGTCCCGCAGCGTGCGCTCCATGGCTTAAGCATACACTGGAAAGGTGGAGCGCTACCGCCTCGAGGAGGGCATCGTGGTGGGCCGCAAAGCCCTCCCCCAAGGGGACCTCCTCCTCCGCTTCCTCACGCCCCAGGGGAGCCTCGAGGCCGTAGCCCGTAAGGGGCAGAGGCCCACGGGACGCGCGGGCCGCCTTTCCCTCTTCCACCACGTGCGCTTCCAGCTCTACGCCAAGGGGGAGGGCCTGCCCACCCTGACCCAGGCGGAGCTTTTGGGCCGCCTCCACGGCCTGGAGGAGCCAAGGCGCTTCCTCCTCGCCTCCTTCCTCGCCGAACTGGCCTACCGTCTGGCCTCCCCCGAGGCCGCCCCCCGGATCTACCCGGTCTTCGCCTCCGGCCTCCGGGGCATCGCCAAGCACCAGGACCCTCTTCTCCCCCTGGTCTGGGCGGGCTGGCGGGTGGTGAAGGCGGGAGGGCTGGCCCCTAACCTCCTGGGACCGGGCCTTTTTCTCTCCGAGGGCAGGCTGGGGGAGAGGGGAGCTTACCTGGGGGAAAAGGGGGTGGAAGCCCTGCGGGCCATCCTCCACCTCCCCGGAGGCGAGGCCCTACCCTATCTGGAAGAAGCCCCCCTAGATAGGCTTTTGGAGGCCCTCAAGGCCCACGCGGAGGAGACCCTGGGGCCTTTGCGCTCGGCGGAGGCTATAGGGGCTTGATCTCCAAGATGGTGTAGACCTGGGCCCCCTTCTTGCCCCGGATCTCCACCACGTCCCCCACCTTCTTGCCCAGAAGGGCCTGGCCCAGGGGGGACTCGTCGGAGATCTTGCCGCTGAAAATGTCCGCCTCGTGGCTCCCCACGATGGAGAGGGAAAGCCTCTCCCCGGTCTCGGTCTCCAGCTCCACCTGGCAGCCCAGGGCCACCTGGTCGTAGGAGCCGTTGCCCTCCACCACCACCGCCCGGGAGAGGAGGTCCTCCAGCTGGGCGATGCGGGCCTCGTTCTGCCACATGGCCCGCCGGGCCTCGTCGTAGCCGGCGTTCTCCCGGAGGTCCCCCTCCTCCAGGGCCTGCTCAAAGTCGGCGGAGATCTCCTGCCGCTTGGTGGTCTTGAGGTGGTGAAGCTCCTCCTGAAGCCGCCGATAGCCCTCTTTGGTCAAGTAGACGGGCTTTTTCATGCCTCCTCCTGCGTAAAAGGGGACACCAGCCCAAAGGCCTTGGGCTGGCGGTACCGCTATTCAGTATAGCAGGCGGGGAGGAAGCGCCCTATGAGGGGAAGGAGCGCCTTGGGAGGCCTTCCCACGGGAAGGAGGCCCACCCCGCTTCCCGCGAGGAGGAGGTGGCCCTGGAGCTCCTCGGGCCTCAGGAAGACCCGCTCCACCCGGAAGCCCAAGGCCCTGGCGGCCTCCGCCACCTTCTCCCGGGTGAGGCCTTCCAACCCTCCTTCCAAAAGGTACAAGGTGCCCTTCCAGAAGAGGAGCGGGCTCGTGCGGCTCCCGTCCACCACGTGGCCCGAAGCGTCCAGAAGAAGCCCCTCAAAGGCCCCTTCCCTCCTTGCCTCCCCCAAGGCCAGGCGGTAGGGGAGGTAGTTCCCGGTCTTGTAGCGGGCGAGGTCGGGGTGGACGCGGAAGGAGGTGAGCCTTACCCGCACCCCCTCCCGGTAGAGGGAAGGGGGCAAGGGGGTGTAGGGTCTGGCCTCGGCGAGGCGCACCCCCTCCCCCACGGTGAGGCGGAGGCGGAGGCAGGGGGCCTTTGGAAAAGCGCCAAGGAGGGCCTCCACATCCTGGGCGAAGGCCTCGTCCCCCGGGTAGGGAAGCCCCAGCGCCAGGGCGTGGCGGCGAAGGCGGGAAAGATGCGCCTCCAGCCAAAGGGGTTCTCCCCTTTCCACCCGGAGGGTGGTGAAGACGCTCGCCCCGTGGTAAAGAAAGCCCTCGGGCAAGGGCTCGGCGAAGGGAAGCCCGTCCAGCAGGACCCGCTTCATCCCACCTCCAGAAAGTTGGCCAGAAGGCGCATCCCCCAAGGGGAAAGGAGGCTTTCCGGGTGGAACTGCACGCCAAAGGCCCGCCGCCCGTCCCATAGGGCCATGGGCACGCCGTCTTCCGTCCAGGCGAGAAGGCGCACCCCAGACTTGACCGATATTTCAGCTCTGGGGTAAAGAAGGGGCATGACCCTGCGCGAAGCCCTGTCCCAGATCCCCGACCCCCGGGCCCAGAACCGGCAGTA
>NZ_JBWGQW010000097.1:0-3089 GCF_056332225.1 Thermus sp.
ACCCCCTCGCGCAGGGCCTGGGCCAGCTGATCCACGGCTTGCCTTCCCATGGGGTTTCCGGGCCGGTAGAACTTGGCCTGGATACCGACGCTGACCGGTATCCCGCCCATAAGCCTGAACTCGGCCACCACGTCCGCCCCCTGGTCCTTCCTTCGGGAGACCACCTCTGCGCTCAGGGCCCCCATGGCCTGGGCGAGACGGGCCAGGAGCTCCTCAAACCGGTCAGGGTTCATGCGGCCTCGGATGAGCTCTTCGTGCACGGCCTTCACCATGCGGGCGCGAAGCTCCCGGGCCAGGTTGGGCGTTGCGCCCCGCTTGGCGTCCTCCACGACCCTCTCAATGTCGGCCACCAGGTCGCGGGCGCCCATGAGGGTCCCGCGGGCCTTCATCCGGGACTGCAGGTCGGATGAGGCCAGCTCGCGGGGGATAGGCTTCTTGTCGTTGAGCCAGCGGACGGGCCTGCGGTAGGCGGCGACGGGGTGGCTCTCGTCGTAGTAGGGGTTTCCCGTGATCTCGGCCACTCAAGTTGCGTCTCCGGCTGGGGGATAGGGGCGAGTCCAGAGATAACCTTGCTTTTTGCACATGATGATGCCATGATTGCAAGGGGTCCGAGGGGAGCGTTCACCTAGGCGTAGTCGCTCGCCTCCGGGATCCCCTCCACCCCCTGGTCGGTGGCCCTCATGGCGGTCCCCGTGGCCCGGTAGGGCTGAGCCTCGAGGAGGAGCTTCCTCCCCTAGACCCTCGGCGGTCGCCATGTAAAATGGGGCCAAGATATGAACCGCCTGGGAAAAACGGAGGTTTTCCTCAACCGCTTCGCCCTCCGGCCTCTTGGCCCTGAAGAGCTCAGGCCTTGGCGCCTGAAGGCGGTTCTGGACCCTCCCCCGGGGCGGGAGGAGGTTTATCCCCTTCTCGCCCAACTGGCCCGCCAAGTGGGGGGCATCACGGTGCGTGCGGGAGACGGCCTCGCTTCCTGGTCGCCTCCCGAAGCCCTGGTCCTGGAGGGCATCCTGGCACGGAAGGGGCAGACCTACACTTACCGCCTCTACCCCGAGGGAAGGATGCCCTTTGACCCCAAGGACCCCGGGGAGCGGGGTGTGCTTTCGGCCTTGGCCCGGAGGCTTCTCCAGGAGCGCCTGCGTCAGCTCGAGGGGCTTTGGGTGGAGGGGCGGGCGGTGTACCGAAAGGAGCATGCCCGGGGGGCCGGATGGCGGGTGCTTAGGGGAGCGGTCCTGGACCTTTGGGTTTCCGACTCAGGGGCGTTTCTCCTGGAGGTGGACCCGGCGTACCGAATCCTCTGTGAGTTGTCCCTCGAGGCCTGGCTCGCCCAGGGCCACCCCCTGCCCAAACGGGTCAGGAACGCCTACGACAAGCGCACATGGGAGCTCCTCCGGATCGGAGAGGAAGACCCCAAGGAGGTCCTTCTCCCGGGCGGCTTAAGCCTCCTGGACTACCACGCTTCCAAGGGCCACCTCCAGGGTCGGGAAGAGGGGCGGGTGGCCTGGGTGGCGGACCCCGAGGATCCTCGGAAGGCGATCCCCCATCTGACAGGCCTTTTGGTGCCCATCCTTACTCTGGAAGACATCCAGGAAGATGAGGGGGGTCTCGTCCTCTCCCTGCGTTGGGAAGAGCGGCGTAAGCGGACCCAGAAGATCGCCGAGTGGATCGGTCGGCGCCTGGACCTGGGTAGGCCAGAGCCGGTGCGCGCCCAGGCCTACCGTCTGAGCGCCCCCAGGCTCCTGGGCCAAAAAGCTGTAAAAAAACCTGCAGACGCCCTGCGCGTGGGGCTCTATCGGGCCCAGGCCACCGTCTTGTCCCTATTGCGTTTAGACGAGATGCAAGGGTGGCCGGACTTCCTCCGGCGGGCCCTGGATGAGGCCTTCCGGGCGAGCGGGGCCTCTCTCCGCCTGCACGAACTTCGCGCCGACCCCGCGCAAGCCTTCGCCTTCCGCGAGGCCCTGAGGGAAGCTAAGGAAAAGGGGGTCCAGGCGATACTGGTTCTCACCCCGCCCATGACCTGGGAGGCGCGCAATCGCCTAAAAGCTCTTTTTCTCAGGGAGGGTCTTCCTAGCCAGATCCTCAACCTCCCCCTGAGGGAGGGAGAACGCCACCGCTGGGAGAACGCCCTCCTCGGCCTCCTGGCCAAGGCAGGGCTTCAAGTGGTGGCCCTACAGGGGACCTACCCGGCGGAGCTCGCCGTGGGCTTTGACGCCGGAGGGAGAGAGTCCTTTCGCTTCGGGGGCGCGGCCTGCGCCGTGGGCGAGGACGGTAGCCACCTCCTCTGGACCCTCCCCGAGGCGCAGGCCGGGGAGCGGATCCCCCAGGAGGTGGTCCGCGACCTTTTGGAGGAAACCCTTTGGGCCTTTAGGCGCGAGGCGGGAAGGCTTCCTTCCCGGGTCCTCCTCCTTCGGGATGGCCGCGTGCCCCAGAACGAGTTCACCCTGGCCTTGGAAGCCCTCGCCCGAGAGGGCATAGCCTACGACCTGGTCTCGGTGCGCAAGTCGGGCGGGGGGCGGATCTACCCCGTCCAGGGGCGCTTGGTGGACGGACTCTATGTGCCCTTGGAGGACAGGACTTTTCTCCTCCTCACCGTTCACCGGGATTTCCGGGGAACACCCCGGCCCCTAAAGCTGGTCCACGAGGCGGGGGATACGCCCCTCGAGGCCCTGGCCGCCCAGATTTACCACCTAACCCGCCTCTACCCGGCGAGCGGTTTCGCCTTCCCTCGTCTTCCCGCTCCTCTCCACCTGGCCGACCGCCTGGTGAAGGAGGTGGGTCGGCTGGGGGTTCGTCACCTCAAGGAGGTGGACCGGAGAAAGCTCTTTTTTGTCTAGCTACCTCACAGCCCCGCCCCGGCCATCCTCGGGGTCAGCGGAGCCGCCTTCCCGGAGGAAGGAGGTTTACCCGGGCCTCCAGGCCCCGGCAGAGCGGGCTACGAGACGCAGCTGCGCCATGACCCGGAGATGCGGGCCTTCTACCACCGCCTGCGCTCGCGGGGCAAAACGAAGAAGCAGGCGTTGGTGGCCGTGGCCCACAAGCTCCTCAGGCGGATGATGGGAAGGCTCAGGGAGTACTACGCCGGTCGGTTGGCC
>NZ_JBWGQW010000098.1:0-2853 GCF_056332225.1 Thermus sp.
GGGAGGAAGACCTTGCGGTGGACGTGAATCACCCGGTGGGGAAGCTCCAGGTAGGCGGCGCTGTTGTAGTAGGCCCCCCCGTCCCGCTCGTAGAAGCCCACCACCAGGTCCAAAGCCCCCTCCCACCCCACCTTCTCGTAAACTCCCGCCAAAAGCTCCAAAAGCTCATGGCGGGTGAGGGCGAGCTCCCTCACCCCCCCTTGCAGGAAGTAGCCGGTGAGGGCGGCCTCGGGCAGGACCACCACCTGGGGGGCGTGGGGGCGGAGGGCCTCGAGGTGGGCCCTTAGCCGCTCAAGGCTCGCCTCAAGCCGGCTCTTCTCGGGGCGGAACTGGAGGACGGCGTGGCGCACCTCCCGCATCAAGCCTCCTGGGGAAGGTAGAGGCGGGGGTTGGCCTCGGGGAAGGGGTTGTCCCGCTCCTCCAAGGCCTTAAGCTCCTCGGGGGAGACCCCTTTGAGGAGGTGGAAGAAGGCCCGGGCGTGCTCCTCGTACCGCTCCCTGGCGTAGGCCTCGGCCTGCCCCGTGTCCATGAGGAAGGGCCAGTCGGAGGCCTCGAGGAGGAGGAGCTCCCGCATGGCCTGGCGCAACACCCCCTCAGGGAGGACGCCCCGGCGCGCCGCTTCCCGCATGGCCCCCTCCGCCCGGTACACGGCCCGCCAGTAGTCCAGGGTCTTCTCGTTGAGCCAGACCCTATGGTCCCCGCCCCGGCCCCAGGAGCCCTCGGGGAGGGCGGTCCGCACCGCGGGGCCCTGCACCGCCTCCCGCGCGGTCACGGGCCGGACCCTGGGGCTTTGGGCGAGGAGCCTCAGCACCTCCTCCAGCCAGGCCACCCCCTCGTACCACCAGTGGCCGAAGAGCTCGGCATCATACGGGGAGAGGATGACCCCCTCGGGGTGCCCCTCGGCGAGGCGCTCCAGAAGCCCCACGAAGTGGCGGGCGTGCTCCTTGGCCTTGGCGAAGGCCGCCTCCGGGTCGTAGGGGGCCTTCTCCGAAAGGTCCGCCTTGCGGTGGGTCACCCGCCAGTGGTGGAGGCCGGAAAGGGGGTCCTTGCGGTGGAACTCCCGGTAAAGCCCCTCTCCCGGGTAGCCGTGGTCGGCGCTCCACACCTGAAGGGCCGTCTCCTGGTTGCGGGCGAGGACCCGGAGGCCCGAGGCCAGCTCGTGGACGTAGTAGGTGGCCTCCCGGCTCTCCACGGGACCCAAGGAGGCCTCCCCGTAAGGGGAGAGGGGCTCGCCCCCCTGGACCAGGTGGGCGTCCACGAAGGTGTAGCGGATCCCGGCCCGCATCAGAAGCTCGTCCACCCCGGGCCTCACCCCCTCCGGGGGGCCTTCCACGGGGGGCTTCCAAAGGCCCTTGGGCCGGTAGGCCATCTCCGGGAGCCAGAAGCCCGTGGGGTCCTTGGCGAAGTGGCGGCGGTAGGTGCTGACCCCGGTCTTGATCTGGGCCCAGAGGGCCTCGTCGTAGGCGAGGAGAGGGGAGTAGCCGTGGGTGGCGTTGGAGGTGAGGAGCTCCACCTGCCCCCTCTCCTGGGCCCTCCGGAAGGGAGCCAGGAGGTCCCCCCGCAGGTGGTGGAAGTGGTCCAGGGTGAGCTCCCAGAAGGCCACCTGGTGCCGGGCGCTGGCCTCGAGGGCCGTGCCCCGGTAGCGCTGGTAGTCGCCCTGGGCCCTCTCCAGGCGGTCCTTGGCGTAGGCCCAGAACCCCTCCTTGATCCGGGGGTCGGCGAGCTGCTCCGCCAGGATGGGGGTGATCCCCAGGGTGAAGGGGGCCTCCACCCCCTCGGCGCGAAGCCGCTCCAAGACCCGGACGAGGGGGAGGTAGGTCTCGGCCATGGCCTCGTAGAGGGTCTCCTCCCCGAAAGGCCACATCCCGTGGGCCCGCACATAGGGGAGGTGGGCGTGGAGGACCAGGGCGAAGCGCGCCATGGCCCTAGCGTACCACGGTGCCCTCCCCGGAAAGGGCCCGCCTTATGGGGTTTTCCACCCGGCCATCGGCGAAGACCACCCGCTTCACCCCGCCCCTTACCGCCTCCACCGCCCCCATGACCTTGCGCTTCATCCGCCCTTGGGCGAGGGCCAGGTACTCCGGGTCCTCCACCCGCTCCACGGGGATCTCCCGCACCAAAGAGGCCTCGTCCGGGTAGCGGGCGAGGAGGCCGGGGACGTTGGAGAGGTAAATAAGGGCCTCGGCCCCGTAGACCCGGGCGAGGAGGGCGGCGATGCTATCCCCATCGGTGTTGATGGCCTCGCCCTCGTAGCTCAGGGCAGGGGGGGTGAGGACGGGGAGGTAGCCCGCCCCAAGGAGGAGGTCCAAAAGGGCCTTGTTCACCTCCTCCACCGTGCCCGTGTAGTCCCCGCGGTGGATCTTGACCTTGCCGTCCTCCACGTACTTGACCGCGGTTTTCCTCCGGCCCACGAGAAGCCTTCCGTCTAGCCCCGAAAGGCCGATGGCGTTCGCCCCCTCCTTCTGCAGAAGCTCCACCAGGCGCTTGTTCACCAGGCCGCAGTAGACCATCTCAAAGATCTCCAGGGTCTTGCGGTCGGTGAGGCGGCTCACCTGCCCCCCGGGGTGGGTGAGGAAGCGGGGCGGGTGGCCCAGGGCCTCCGCCACCTTGTTGGTTTCGGCGCTTCCCCCGTGGACCAGAAGAAGCCTCACCCCCTCCTTCCACAAGGAGGCCGCGTCCTTGGCCACGGCCTCGTAGTGGATCCCCTCGGCGCCTCCCACCTTGACCACGATCACAAGCTCACCTCCCACGTCCGGGGCCCCCCAGCACGGGGTGGCCTTAGGGGTGAAGCCCGGGGAAGTCCAGCCCCAGGGTCTCGGGCCAGCCCATGCGGAGGTTTAGGGCCTGGAGGGC